>NZ_JAGAVR010000048.1:0-30319 GCF_017941855.1 Turicibacter sp.
CTCATTTTCTTTATAAAGATTAGGTTTTTGTACCCAAATCATGACTTAGACATATAATAATGTGAGGTGATGATATGAGTGACGTGGTGAAAGTTGGAGACATTGTGGGAAGACGTTCTTATAATTCAGATACCATGTTTAGGATTGAAGAAATTCATGGAGATATAGCCTATTTGAAGGGAATTTTCTTTCGACTAACTGCTGATGCTCCTATTAGTGATTTAGAGATTATTTCGCGAGAAGAGTATCAACGTGCTGAACAAATAGAATTTGATCAATACCGGACGATTTTACCCCCTGTTATGAGTCAAATGCGGAGCTATGATAATGGGGATTTTTATATCAGCGGTCGTATCTTACACATTGATGGAGATGAAGAATATTTACAAAAAAGTATAAAATTATATAAATATGCAAAAGTTTATGCCCAAGCCTTTGCAATACCGGAAAAAGAAATGGGAGTTCGAGTTCCCGAACTTGTTAAAAAATTAAGACCTAATATCGTTGTGATAACAGGCCATGATGCGTTAGAAGATAAAGAACATGAGGAAGACTTGAATTCTTATCGTAGTTCGAAATACTTTGTTGAAACAGTTAATGCTTTACGTGAAATTGAACCTTCTTTGGATTATCTAATCGTTATTGCAGGAGCTTGTCAATCACATTTTGAAGCATTAATCGGCTCAGGAGCAAATTTTGCTTCTTCACCAAAGCGAATTAATATTCATGCGTTAGACCCTGCTATTATTGCATCAACAGTAGCGTTAACTCCTTATGAAGAAGAAGTGGATTTAAGAGAGGCAATTGAAAAAACAATTGCTAAAATAGCAGGTATCGGGGGCTTGCAAACTAAAGGTACTCTCCGCTATGGGATTAGAAAAGTTTAAAAATATTTTATTTTATCATTCTTAATACATAATTTCAAGTCTTTAGCGCATAATAATATTGAAAAAATTTTCTTTTTATGGTATGCTTTATAATGGAAAGGGCGTGATGTTTTTGGCTAATAATATAGTGAATATTCGTCAAGAGTTAAGTGAACAAGTAGGTAAGGAAGTTAAATTAACTGCCTATGAAAGTCGTAACCGTGTGATTGAACACACAGGTGTTTTATCAAGTACGTATCCTTCTATTTTTGTAATTGATTTAGATAATGACCGCGATTCGGTTGATCGTGTTTCTTATAGCTATATTGATATTTTAACTGGATCGGTAGAATTAAAATTTAATTAATATTAAAAAAAAGTAGTCAACATAGTTTACTACTTTTTTTGTATAATAAAATAAATTCCTGTGATAAAATAAAGTCATAACGATTGGAGGAATGGCTATGGTGACAATTAAAGCTCCAGCAAAAATTAACTTAGCACTAGATACGCTTTATAAACGTGAAGATAACTATCATGAAGTTGAGATGGTTATGACAACTGTTGATTTAGCCGACTATATTACAGTCACTCCCCTTGAAAAAAATGAAATCAAAATCAAATCAAATGAATTCACAATGCCTTTAAATGAAAAGAATTTAGCTTATCAAGCAGCAAAGTTATTTAAAGAACATTTTAATATAGATAAAGGGGTTGAAATCTATATTAAAAAACGTATTCCTGTTGCTGCGGGATTAGCGGGTGGTAGTAGCAATGCTGCGGCAACCTTAAAAGCATTAAAAGAATTGTGGCAAGTAGATTGTACAATTGATGAGTTAGCAGAACTTGGGGCAAAACTTGGATCTGATGTGCCATTTTGTGTGTACGGCGGAACAGCTTTAGCGACAGGACGTGGAGAAAAAATTCAACAAATTCCATCACCACCAAAATGTTGGGTTATTTTAATTAAACCACGTATTGGGGTTTCAACAAAAGAAGTTTATGAAGCATTAGATGCTAAAAATGTTGAGCATTTAGATATTGAGGGAATGTTAGAGTGCATCAATGAAAAAGATTATCAAGGAATTTGCACAAGACTTGGAAACTCATTGGAATCTGTAACATTTGAACGTTATCCAGTTGTTGCGGAAATTAAGAATAAATTGGTTCAATTTGGGGCTGATGCTGTTTTAATGAGTGGAAGTGGACCAACAGTGTTTGCATTAGTGCGTAAAGAATATAAATTAAGACGTATTATAAATAGTATTAATGGATGTTTCCGTGAACATGAGGTTCATGCTGTTAGATTAATTGGATAGTGATAAAAATTCAAAAAAAGACATTTTATGTAAAATAAAATGTCTTTTTTTCGTTAAGGACACGTTTTTTAAGATGTTTAATGTTACAATAAAAGGGTATTTGTAGGCAAAAGATATGGATTTTGATGAACGATGCCATTAAATTGTATAAAACTGTAAAAAATGACGTAGAACACAAAAAGAACATAAAAGTGCTTACAATACATGGTATAGTTATCTCGGAGAAAGTAATGACGATTAGGAGGATGAGAGAAATGAATATTACGGATGTAAGAATTCGCAAAGTAGAAACAGACAACAGAATGAAAGCTATCGCATCAATTACTTTAGACGATTGTTTCGTCATTCATGATTTACGAGTGATCCAAGGGGATGAACACTTGTTTGTGGCGATGCCAAGTCGTAAAACATCAACGGGGGAATTTAAGGATATTGCACATCCAATCAACCACGAAACACGTCAAGAATTAGAGCAATTCGTTATTAAAGCTTATGAAGCTACAGAATAATTTCTGTATAAGTGAAAATTAGGGGAGTTTTATTAAGCAAGATACTACTCAATAATTTATTATTGATGAATATTTATATAATTAAACTTCACGAAAAAGCATCAAAAAGCCCATAAATCTTAACATAGATTTATGGGCTTTTGTCGTCAGTTGGATATAAATTAAAACACGCACAAAACACGAAATATGTTATACTAGGAGTATTGAAAATAAATCATTGGAGGGATCATTTTATGAATAAATATGCGGTTGTTTTAGCAGCAGGAAAAGGGACGCGTATGAAGTCGAGTTTACATAAAGTTTTACATCCTGTATTAGGAAAATCAATGGTCGATCATGCAGTTACTAATTTACAAAAAATTGGTGTTGAAAAAATTGTTACCGTTATTGGTTATGAAGCAGATTCAGTACGTGCTGAATTAAAAGATCGTGTTGAGTATGCGATGCAAACTGAACAATTAGGAACAGGTCATGCTGTAATGATGACAAAAGATCAACTAGAAGGATTAGAAGGTGTAACAATTGTAACGTATGGGGACGTTCCATTGTTAACGGAACAAACGATTGCTAACTTATTTGATTATCATCAACAACAAGAAGCAGCTATTACTATTTTAACTGCTAAAGCTGAAGATCCAACAGGATATGGACGTATTATTCGTGATGAAGCAGGAAATGTTTTACGAATTGTTGAGCAAAAAGATGCAAATGCAGAGGAGTTATTAGTTCAAGAAATTAATACTGGTGTTTGCTGTTATGATAATAAAGTATTATTTGAAGCTTTAACTAAAATTACAAATAATAACTCTCAAGGTGAGTATTATTTAACGGATTTAGTTGGAATTATTCGTGACATGGGATTAAAAGTTGTTGCTTATGTAAATGAAGATTTTGAAGAAACGTTAGGTGTAAATGATCGTGTTCAATTAGCGTATGCAGAAAAAGTACTTCGTAAACGAATCAATGAACAACATATGCGTAACGGTGTTTCAATTATTGATCCAGAAGCGACTTATATTGGCACTGATGTTGTGATTGGACAAGATGTTGTGATTTATCCAGGAACAATTATCTCTGGAAATACAGTAATTGGTGCTAATACAGTAATCGGTGCAAATTCACAAATTATTAATTCAAAAATTGGGGAAAATACAACTGTGAATGCTTCTGTTATTTCAGATTCTGTTATCGGTGATCATACAACAGTAGGACCATTTGCTCACATTCGTATGCATGCTGAGATTGGTAATCAAGCACGTATCGGTAATTTCGTAGAAATTAAGAAATCTGTGTTTAAAGATGGAGCAAAATCGGCACACTTAAGTTATATTGGTGATGCAGAACTTGGTGAGAATGTCAATATGGGTTGCGGATCAATTACTGTAAACTATGATGGTAAAAACAAACATAAAACAGTGATTGGTGCAAATACAATGGTTGGATGTAACGTAAACTTAGTAGCACCTGTTACGATTGAACCAAATGCTTATTTAGCAGCTGGATCAACAATTAATCAGGATGTACCTGCAGATGGATTTGCAATTGCTCGTCCAAAACAAGTAACAAAAGAAGGTTACGCTAACAAAATTCGTCAGAAACTGTAATAAATTTCGTTTTTTTACCAATAAGGCATGAAACATCCGTCGAAATAATTGAAAAAAAACGATAAATTGTGTAAAATACTGTCTGAAGTGTGTTTATTCTAGGAGGTTAAATCATCATGGCAGAAATTAATCGTAAGAAGTTTAAAATTTTTAGTTTGAATGCTAATCGTGAGTTAGCACAAGAAATTGCAGACCGCATCGGTGTTCCATTATCAGACTGTACTTCAAATCGCTTCGCTGATGGAGAGGTTCAAGTCAATATTAATGAAACTGTTCGTGGGCATCATTGTTTTGTTGTTCAGCCAACACATGCGCCTGTTAACGAGAATTTAATGGAACTTTTAGTAATGATTGATGCGTTAAAACGTGCGTCAGCAAAAACTATCAACGTTATCATGCCTTATTACGGATATTCACGACAAGACCGTAAAGCTAAAGCTCGTCAACCAATTACAGCAAAATTAGTTGCTAACTTAATTGAGGCAGCTGGTGCAACTCGCGTTATGACGATGGACTTACATGCAACTCAAATTCAAGGATTCTTCGATATCCCAATTGATGATTTCCGTGCAATGCCAATCATTGCGAAGTATTTTATTGATAAAAAATTAGAAGATATTGTAGTTGTATCACCAGACCATGGTGGAGCAACTCGTGCTCGTACATTAGCTGAATATTTAAATGCACCAATCGCTATCATTGATAAACGTCGTCCAAAACCAAACGTAGCGGAAGTAATGGGCTTAATTGGTGAAGTAGATGGAAAACATGCTATCATCATTGATGACATGATCGATACTGCTGGAACAATCCAAATTGCAGCAAATGCTTTAAAAGAACGTGGAGCGTTATCTGTTTACGCAGCATGTACACACCCAATTCTGTCAGGGCCAGCTGTTGAGCGTATTGAAAACTCAGCTATCAAAGAATTAGTGACGACAAATACTATTAATCTGCCAAAAGAAAAACAAAGTCCTAAAATCACTCAATTATCAGTGGGTGAATTATTAGCCGAAGGTATTTTACATATCTTAAACGATGAGCCGGTATCAGACTTATTCGTTTATAACCGTGATTTATACAATTTCTAGTATTAAAGTAAAAAAGACAGTGTGTGAGCACTGTCTTTTTTATTTTTGAAAAAAGATATATTTTTCTTATAAAGGTTCAAACTATAGGAAGCTTTGATGTTTTATTTGAAATAATTGTAATATATTGAAAGTGATTGAAATACTAGGAAGAAATATTGGTAAATCATATGCGATTACTGTAAAATAGATATGTTATTTAAACTTTAGAGGTGAAGAAAATGAAATTGTTTGTAGGTCTCGGAAATCCGGGTTCAAAATACGAAAGAACGCGTCATAATGCTGGTTTTATGGTAATTGATGCATTAAGTAAAGAGTGGAATATTGAGTTAACTGATGAGAAAAAATTCAAAGGTCAGATTGGACGAGGAGTTGTAAAAGGTGAAAAGGTTATTTTATTAAAACCAACGACTTTTATGAACTTATCTGGAGAATCGGTACGTGCCGTCATGGATTTTTATGATATTGATATCGAAGATTTAGTGGTTATTTATGATGATTTAGATTTACCCCATGGAAAAATCCGCTTACGTTTAAAAGGTAGTGCAGGTGGTCATAACGGAATTAAATCGTTAATTGCTCACGTTAAAACTCAGGAGTTTAAACGTATTCGTGTAGGAATCGATCGCCATCCTAAAATTCCTGTTGTAGATTACGTGCTTGGCAAATTTACTGAAGATGAGTTAGCTCTTGTGAATCAAGCAATCGATTTAGCAGTTGGGGCTTGTACATTAGCATTAACTGATTCATTTAATAAAGTAATGACTGAATACAGTAAGTAATAGTGTTATTGATGGGAAAGTGGGTGTTAAAAATGAATGTTATGAATGATTACTTGTTAAAGTCAAACGAATTAGATTCGCTGATGAAGACACTTGAAGGGGAACAAAGAAATATTTTATTAATTGGTGTGACATCATCATTTTATGGTCCGTTGTTACAAATGATTTATGAAAAACAACAACGTCCTGTTGTTATTTTAATGCAAAATTTATATCATGCTCAACGATTATATGATCAGTTATCAAATTTGATGGACGAGGGTTCAGTCCGTCTTTTTCCTATGGATGAATTTATTACAGCCGAGATGTTAGCTTCAAGTTCTGAACTTAGAATAGAACGTATGAATACGTTAGCTTCTATTCTTGAGAATGAAGTGAAGATTGTGATTACCCATGTAGCGGGAGCCACGCGCTTTTTAACGCCAAAATCAATATTTGAACAAGCAGAAATTATTCTAGAGTGTGGTCATGAATATGAATTAGATAAATTAAAGCGTAAATTAGTTGAGCTTGGTTATAATTCAGTACGTGCTGTTGAGAGGATGGGAGAGTTCAGTGTTCGTGGCGGAATCATAGATATTTTCCCGATGACTGAGGAAAATCCAATTCGTATTGAATTCTTTGATGATGAAGTGGATTCTATTCGTTATTTTTCAACTGAAACACAGCGTTCAATTCATCAAATTCAAAAAATTTCGATTCCACCAACATATGAATTGGTATACTCAGATAAACAAGTAGAGGTATTTGAAGCACAGATTAAATCTCGTTTAAGTAAAACATTAAAATTATTAGATATTGAGACGCAAGATCAATTGCGTGAGAAGGTATTTAATGATATTGAGAATATTAAAAATCATAATAATCTCGAAATCATGCACAAATACATTTCATTACTTTATGAAAATCCAGATACCTTATTGTCGTATTTTACGAATCCATTGGTGATTTATATTGATTATAACCGCATTATTGAGAACCAAAATCATATGAATGAAGATGCACTTTCTTGGCAAGAAGGCGCAATTATTAATGGTAAAACAGTTGTTGATTTAAATTTATATCGCCCGATTACAGAAATTGAAGCTTCAACACAGTTATATCTACTTGAGCATACAAGCCAATTACAAGATGTTAAATTGACGGATACAGTCAAGATTTTAACAAAGAGTGTTTCAGAGTTTCATGGACAGTTGGAGTTTTTTGCTAAAGAGTGTAAACGATTAAAAGAGAATAAGAGTACTGTGTTTATTGCGGTATCAAGTGTAGAGAGTCGTAATAAATTGGCTAATTATCTAGAGGAATCAGGAATTATGGTTGCTATTCCAACTCAGCCTGATGAGGTTAGGGAAGGATCGATTCATATTATTTATGAGCCTCTTCCTCTTGGATTTGAATTGATTGACTCTAATATTGTCGTTTATACCGATTATGAAATTAATACTAAGCGTAAAAAGCAACCAACTTATAAAAGTTCATTTAAAGAAGGCAAGAAAATTAAAGATTTTAATGAACTTAAAATCGGTGATTATGTGGTTCATGTTCAACACGGAATCGGACAATATATTGGAATCGAGACGCTTGAAAGTAATGGAGCTAGAAAAGATTTCTTAATGATTGCTTATCGTGGAGATGATAAATTATACGTTCCTATCGATAAAATTCAGATGGTTCAAAAATATGTTGGTTCTGAAGGAGCAAAACCAAAGATTAATAAACTGGGAACATCTGAATGGGAAAAAACGAAAGCTAAAGTTAAGAAAACAGTAAAAGATATTGCAGACAAATTGATTAAAATTTATGCCCAACGTGAACATTTACCAGGATATGCTTTTTCAAAAGATACTATCGAACAACATGCATTTGAAAATGCATTTCCTTATGTTGAAACAGAAGATCAATTAAAGGCTGTTGCTGAAATTAAAGAAGATATGGAGCAACCTCATCCAATGGATAGATTATTAATTGGAGATGTTGGATATGGAAAAACTGAGGTAGCTATGCGTGCTGCATTTAAAGCCGTTATGGATGGGAAACAAGTTGCGTATTTAGCACCAACTACTATTTTAACAAAACAACACTATGAGTCATTTGTTTCTAGATTTAAGGATTTTCCGGTTAAAATTGGTCTATTAAACCGCTATGTCTCACTAAAAGAACAACAAGAATTGCTAACAAATATAAAAAGTGGTAAAATAGATATCGTTGTCGGAACTCATCGATTATTATCGAAAGATGTAAAATTCAAAGATTTAGGTCTTTTAATTATTGATGAGGAACAACGATTTGGAGTTGAACATAAAGAGAAAATCAAAGAGTTTAAAACTGAAGTTGACGTCTTAACGCTTACTGCAACGCCGATTCCAAGGACATTACAAATGTCGATGATTGGAATTAGAAGTTTATCGCTTATTGAAACCCCACCAATGAATCGCTATCCAGTGCAAACTTATGTACTTGAAGAACATGATGGGGTGATTCGTGATGCAATCGAACGTGAATTAGCTAGGGATGGACAAGTTTTTTATTTATATAACAGGGTTTCAGATATAGAAAAGCGTGCGGCACGAATTAAAAAATTAGTTCCGGATGCAATTGTTGAATATGCTCATGGCCAAATGAGTAAAGAGCAACTCGAACAAACGATGGCTGATTTTGAGGATAAAAAATTCAACGTTCTAGTCTGTACAACAATTATCGAAACAGGGATTGATATACCAAATGCTAATACTCTGATCATATCAGACTCTTATCGACTGGGGTTATCGCAACTTTATCAGTTACGAGGACGAGTGGGCCGAAGCGATCGTATTGCATATGCCTATTGCATGTATCCAAAGAATAAAGTATTAACAGAAAATGCTGAAAAAAGGTTACAAACCATTAAGGAATTTACTGAACTTGGTTCAGGATTTAAAATTGCAATGCGAGATTTAGCAATACGAGGTGCTGGAGATATGCTAGGAGCACAACAATATGGATTCATTGATACAGTTGGGTTAGATTTATACACTCAATTGTTAAGTGAAGCAGTTGTGCACGCAAGAGAAGGTAGCAACTTTGAAGTCGCTTCTTTTGAAATGCCAAAATTAGAATTTGACTTTCCAACGAAAGTTGACGCTTACATACCAGACTTTTACATTAGTGATGAATCAACTAAGATTGAGATTTATCAAAAAATTAAAAATATTAAAACCCAAACTGAATATGATGACATCATCGATGAGTTAATTGATCGCTTTGGTGATTTCCCAGATGATGTGAAATATTTAATTGATTTAACATTTTTAAAAAATTTAACTGAACCTTATCTTGTGAAAACAAAATCGACTAAAAATACGATAGAATTCATATTAAAGGAAGAAATTACACAAGATATTGATGGACAGAAATTATTTGAGGCTGTTCATCAAATTGGTTCTATGATTCGTTTAGCGTATAAAGAGAATAAAATAAATATTATTTTTGATTTACCAGTTGTAAAAAGACTTCAATGGTTTGAATACGCTTTGCAACTATTTACAAATTTCGAAAGATTCAAAAAAGATGTAAAAAAGGTATAATTTATTAAAAAAAATAAAAACTAATGTTAGATAATTTGAAAGTGAGGTTTTGAGAAAGATGAAAGCAACAGGAGTTGTTCGTCGTATTGACGACTTAGGTCGTGTCGTAATCCCAAAAGAAATCCGTAGAACTATGCGTATTCGCGAAGGGGATTCATTAGAAATTTTCGTTAATCAATCAGGTGAAGTAGTATTAAAAAAATACTCTCCAATTGCTGATATTTCAGCTTTTGCACAACAATATGCAGATGCTATGCAAGCATCAACTAAAAAAGGTATTTTAATTGTAGATCGTGAAGATATTATTGCGGCTGCAGGGGACATCAAAAAACAATACTTAAATCGTCGTGTTAGCCGTCCATTAAGTGACATGATTGAAAATCGTACTTCTAAAATTGCTGAAGGTAAAGAAGTATTAGAAATCGTTGATGGTGAAACAACTGAACGTTCATTTGTTATGATTCCAATCATTTCTAATGGAGATAGCTTAGGAGCTGTTATCTTAGTTGGAACTGAAGAAGATGAATTAGTGAATGAACTAGACATCAATAGCGTTAAAATTGCTACAGCATTCTTAGGTAAATACCTAGAAGGTTAATAGGTTAGGGACTTATCCACAATCATGGATAAGTTCCTTTTTTTATACTAATAACTTTTCAATTTCAATTGATGTCAGACAAAAAAACTTAATTTGAGATAAGATTTTCTTACTTGGAAAAATTTTAATGCTATCCTGGCGAAGGAACATATAATGAATTTTCTGTGTAAAACTTATCCACAATTGAAGAATACAAGATTCATAAAAAAAGAGAACCATCTTTTTTGAAGGTTCTCTTTTTTTATGTTATTTTTGATAGTTTGGAGCTTCTTGAGTAATTTCAACATCGTGTGGATGAGATTCACGTAATCCTGCTCCTGTAATACGAACAAATTTACCATTTGTTTTTAAATCTTCAATCGTTGCTGTTCCGCAATATCCCATTCCGGCACGTAATCCACCACATAATTGGTAAACGACATCTTCAAGTTTTCCCTTGAATGGAACGCGAGCTTCAATTCCTTCTGGAACTAATTTTTTAGCCTCTTGTTGTTTTCCGCCTTGGAAGTAACGATCACTTGAACCGCGTTTCATAGCAGCTAAAGAGCCCATTCCTACATATGTTTTATAACGACGACCGTTATATAAAATCTCTTCACCTGGTGCTTCTTCACATCCTGCGAATAAACCACCAAACATTGCACAGTCAGCTCCTGCTGCAATAGCTTTTACAAAGTCACCACTTAATTTTAAACCACCATCAGCGATAACCGGAACACCAACTGTTTTACAGTATTCGTATACTTCGTTAACAGCTGTAATTTGAGGAACACCAACTCCAGCAACAACGCGAGTTGTACAGATAGAACCAGGTCCAATACCAACTTTAACGGCATCAGCACCCGCATCAATTAAATCTTTTGCGGCTTCTGGAGTTACGATATTTCCACCGATTACTTGTAACTGTGGATAAGTTTCCTTGATTTTACGCACTGTTTCAATAACACCAACTGAATGACCATGAGCAGAGTCCACTGTAATAACATCTACACCTGCATCAACTAAAGCAGCTACGCGATCTAATGTATCAGCTCCAACCCCAACAGCGGCACCACAACGTAAACGTCCTTGAGAATCTTTACAACTATTTGGGTAAGACATTGTTTTATCAATATCTTTGATGGTTACTAATCCGCATAAGATACCCGCATCGTTAATGATTGGTAATTTTTCGATACGATGTTGCATTAATATTTGTTTAGCTTCATCAAGTGTTGTACCAACTGGAGCAGTAATTAAAGCATCGCGTCCTGTCATAACTTCTGATACTTTAACTGTTTGGTCTTCACGGTATTTCATATCACGATTAGTAATAATACCAGTTAAGATTCCATTCTCATTAACAACTGGGAATCCAGAAACTTTATAATGTTTACACTTTTCATTAGCTTCGGCGATTGTAATGTCAGCAGATAATGTTACAGGATCTGAAATCATTCCATTTTGATATAATTTAACGCGACGAACTTCTTCTGCTTGTTCTTCAATTGACATATTTTTATGGATAAATCCAACTCCACCTTGGTGAGCAAGAGCAATTGCTAAACGTGATTCAGTTACTGTATCCATTGCTGAAGAAATAATTGGGATATTTAACTCGATTTCACGTGTTAGTTTTGTTTTTAAAGAAACGTCTTTAGGTAATACTTCACTACGCTGAGGGATTAATAAAACATCATCGAATGTTAATCCTTGATATACTACTTTACCATTTAATGTGCTCATGGTGGGGCCTCCTTATGTTATAATCATGTTCATGTCCTCAAAGAGCTATTTAATGAATAGCCCGTTTTTTAGTTGTAAACATGATAGCATATACTCAAACACTGTGCAATAGAAAATAATTTTTCAAAATTAATAGTTTTATAAAAAATGATTCAAAAAGTGTTCTTCAATTTGGTTAACGATAATAACCTATTAAAGGGGATCTAAAAATGAAAAATGTTTATTTCGTTTTCATATGAAAAATTTGCTAAACGATATTGATATTTATTTTTTATTAGTTTATAATGCAATTGTAAATAAGTTGTAGAATTTGTAGGGGGTTGGAGAAAATGGAGCGAATTCAAATGACAAAACAGATGAATCAATTTACACCAATCGTATGCCTACAATTAAAAATAGTGTATCGAAAAAGTTAAACGTATGGGTTAAGTGTTTTTACTAACGCATATGTTTTTTTTTACAATTAATTTGATACCTACAGTAAATCACATAAAAATCACAGCATTCATATATCATCGATAATATGGTTCGAAAGTTTCTACCCCTTACCGTAAATACAGGGACTATGAAGGTTGTCTAATAATAAAGTGTATCGCAAAGTCATATGTTAGTGAAAGCAAAAATAGTCTCGATGAAGGCTTTATTTAACTTACCTAATATAATTCTTTAGAGTTACATTTAACTATTAGCACCTTTAGTTAAGTCCTAAAGGTGCTTTTTTATTTCTACAAATAAAAAAGTAGCTAAAAAGATTCTTTTGCTTTATTAAAGTAAAGAATATAGATATGTCATTGTACAGAAGTTTCTAAACTTTGAAAAACTTCTGCGTGTCCTAGCAGTTAAGAATAGATTATTTTGGATAATTGCTAAGTGATAAATGCATTGTAGTTAATCTTCGTATTGAAAAGATTTAGATACTGAGTCGGATTAAAACTATTAAAAACATATCTATTTCTAGATAGATGAAATATCTTGGTTAGCTATTAAAACAAAGAGGAGTGGATTTTAAATGAAAAATGATTTACAAATTGCAAAAGAAATTGAATTAAAACCAATTATTGAGATTGCTAAACAATTAGGGATTGAAGATGAAGTTGAATGTTATGGAAAATATAAGGCGAAAATTGACTTAAGTGTCATGAATCAAAATAAAAAAGACGGAAAATTAGTCCTAGTAACAGCTATTAGCCCAACTAAAGCCGGAGAAGGAAAAACAACGATGACAGTAGGTCTTGGGCAAGGTTTTTACCATATTGATAAGAAATCTGTTATCGCCTTACGTGAACCATCACTTGGACCAGTTATGGGACTTAAAGGTGGAGCAACTGGTGGAGGGTACTCACAAGTATTACCGATGGAAGATTTAAATCTTCACTTTACAGGAGATATTCACGCTATTACAACAGCAAACAATGCTATTTGTGCATTACTAGATAATCATATGTATCAAGGTAACGAATGTAATATTGATCCAACTAAAATTGTATTCAAACGCTGTTTAGACTTAAACGATCGTACATTACGTGATATCACGATTGGACAAGGTTCAAAAGTTAATGGAATTGAACGTAAAGATGGATTTAACATTACAGTTGCTTCTGAAATTATGGCAATCCTTTGTTTAGCTACAAGCTTAGAGGATTTAAAAGCTCGTATAGGAAATATCATCGTCGCTTATACTCCGGATGATCAACCAGTTCACGTTAAAGATTTAAAAATTGAAGGTGCAATTGCCATGTTATTAAAAGATGCAATTAAACCGAATCTAGTTCAAACATGCGAGCATACACCAGCTATCGTTCATGGAGGACCATTCGCAAATATTGCTCATGGATGTAACTCTATTATTGCAACTAAAACTGCTTTAAAACTTGGAGACTATGTGATTACTGAGGCCGGATTTGGAGCTGACTTAGGAGCAGAAAAATTCTTAGATATTAAATGTCGTGAAGGAAAACTTACACCAGACTGTGTTGTTATCGTCGCAACAATTCGTGCATTAAAAATGCATGGTGGCGTTGAATATGAAGATTTAAAAGAAGAAAACGTTGAAGCCTTATCAAAAGGAATCGAAAACTTAGCTAAACATATTGATTCAATCACGCAATTTAATTTGCCATACATCGTAGCAGTTAACCAATTCACGCATGATACAGAGGCAGAACTTGAATTCTTAACATCTTGGTGTGAACAAAATAATCATCCATGCGAAATCGCAAATGTTTGGTTAAATGGAGGAGCTGGTGCTAAGCAATTAGCAACTCGAGTTGTCTCACTAATTGAAGAGAACAATCAAACATTTAATCAAATTTATGAGCGTAACCAAACATTAGAGGAGAAAATCTTAACAATCGCTCAAAAAATTTATGGGGCACGCGGAGTAAACTATACAGACGAAGCAAAAGCGCAATTAGAAACAATAAAAAAATTAGGATACGAAGATTACTTAGTATGTATGGCTAAAACACCAGTTTCATTAAGTGATGATCCAAAAGTTCTTGGACGTCCAACTGATTTTGACATTACAATTCGTGAAGTTCGTATCTCAGCAGGAGCTGGATTCATTGTTTGCTTAACAGGTAACGTCTTAACAATGCCAGGATTACCGAAAGAACCAGCTGCTTTAAAAATGGATGTAACACCAGAGGGTGAATGTATCGGGTTATTCTAAAAGCATATATATAAGGATAGAAAAAATAAAATAGGGAGGATTTTTGATGGAGAGAATATACGAAATCTCACCCAAACCATTGGTTGGAATTATCATGGGAAGTAAATCAGATTTCGAAACAATGCAAGAAGCGATGAAAGTTTTAGAGCAATTAGAAATCTCTTATGAAGCTAGTGTCGTTTCAGCGCATCGAACACCAGATAAAATGTTTGAATATGCAGAGGCTGCACGTAATAGGGGAATTAAAGTAATCATTGCAGGAGCAGGAGGTGCTGCGCACCTTCCTGGAATGGTTGCTGCTAAAACAACACTTCCGGTTATTGGAGTACCGGTTCAATCAAGAGCTTTAAATGGACTCGATTCGTTACTATCTATTGTTCAAATGCCAGGAGGAATTCCGGTAGCTACAGTAGCTATTGGAAAAGCTGGAGCCAAAAATGCAGGATTATTAGCAGCTTCCATGTTAAGCACATCATATCAAGAAATTGCAGTTTATTTAGAAAATTATCGTAAAGAGATGACGGATTCAGTACTGGGAGATTGCGATTTAAATGAGTAAGTTAATATTACCCCCATCAACGATTGGAATTATCGGTGGAGGACAACTTGGAAGAATGATGGCAATTGCTGCTAAACAAATGGGATATAAAATTGCCGTTTTAGAACCAGTAGCAAATGGACCACTTGCCCAAGTTGCTGATATCGAAATTAATGCAACTTATGATGATGAATTAGCATTGTTATCCTTATTTAAACAAAGTGACGTCATTACCTATGAGTTTGAAAATGTCTCAAGTGAGATGATTAAGCAACTAGAATCTAAAGGGTATCTCCCCCAAGGAAATCGACCAATTGCGATTACTCAACATCGCTTTTTAGAAAAAATCGCCATTAATGATTGTGGATTTAAAACAGCACCATTCATGAAAGTCGAAAGTGAAGCGGAGTTAAGATATGCCATTAAGCAATTAGGGTACCCAGCTATTTTGAAAACGACGTGTGGTGGATATGATGGCAAAGGACAATGGATGCTAAAAACTGATGAAGATATCTTAGAAGTTATTCCTATTGTCGAAGGAACAGAATGTATCCTCGAAGGATTTGTTCCTTTTGAAAAAGAAATCTCAGTCATCGTAACAAGAGGCACAAATGGTGATGTCGAGACATTCCCGGTAGCGGAGAATATTCATCAAAATCATATCTTACACTTAAGTATCGTACCAGCTGATATTAGTTCAGAGCTTATGATAAAGGCGGAAGAAATAGCAAGAACTTTAATTGAACGTTTAGATTTTGTTGGAACACTTGCGATTGAGATGTTTGTTATAGGTGATGACATTATTATTAATGAATTAGCACCACGTCCTCATAATTCAGGACACTATACAATTGATGCTTGCAACATTTCGCAATTTGAACAACATATTCGAGCAGTATGTGGCTTACCACTAATTAAGCCAACCCTAATAGAGCCAGCTATCATGGTCAACTTGCTAGGCCAACATGTTGACTATGCCTTAAAAATGTGGACAACACCTGAATTTCATCAGGCAAAAGTTCACCTTTATGGAAAAGAAGAATTACGAGCAAATCGTAAAGTTGGACATATGACATTTACAAGTAAGAAGAGAGAAGATTTACATAAAACTGTGGAACTGTTTTTAGAAAACTTTCCAAAGTAAAAAGGGTGAGGATGAGGAAAATGAGTCAGTATCGTATTTTTGTGGAGAAGAAGGATATCTATGCAACAGAAGCTAAAAGTTTACGGCATGATTTGAATGAAAATTTACATTTAAACCTAACTAATACTCGTGTCATTAATATATATGATTTATTTAACGTTAATGAAACAGAACTTGAAACAGCGAAGCAAAATGTTTTATCTGAAATTGTAACAGATATGACAAGTGACTCAATTGAGTTAAGTGATAAAACCTATTTTGCAGTAGAATATTTACCCGGGCAATATGATCAACGTGCCGACTCAGCAATTCAATGTATTCAACTTTTAACAGGAAATGATGAGGTTCGTGTTAAGAGTGGAAAAGTGATTATTTTGGATGGAGTACAGTCAAAAGAAGAATTAGCTAAAATTAAAAACTACTATATCAATCCGATTGAAATGCGTGAAAAAGATTTAACAGCACCACTTCAATTAGATGAATCAATAGAAATTGAAGATGTCAAAACATATGAAGGATTCGTTGACTATAAAGAGGAAGCGTTAGCGGCATTCTTAAAGACACACGGGATGGCCATGTCCCTAGCAGACATCAAATTAATTCAAGATTACTTCTTAAAGGAAGAAAAACGAAATCCAACAGAAACAGAGTTAAAAGTATTAGATACTTACTGGTCAGATCACTGCCGTCACACAACGTTTGAAACATTAATTGAAAATGTAACATTCGAAAGTGGACGATTCCATGAAATTTTACAACAAACTTTCAATGAATACTGCGCAATGCGAGAGCGTGTTCACCATAATAAAAAGCCAATGACATTAATGGATATGGCAACTATTGCAATGAAAGAACAACGCAAATTAGGATTATTAAATGA
Source organism: Turicibacter sp. (assembly GCF_017941855.1). Lineage (NCBI taxonomy): Bacteria > Bacillati > Bacillota > Erysipelotrichia > Erysipelotrichales > Turicibacteraceae > Turicibacter > Turicibacter sp. The sequence goes on from NZ_JAGAVR010000048.1 coordinate 17,288, forward strand.
TTTAGAAGTGTCAGACGAAATTAATGCTTGTAGTGTTTATATAGATGTCGATGTTGATGGGGTTAACGAACCATGGTTATTAATGTTTAAAAACGAAACACACAATCATCCAACAGAAATTGAACCATTTGGTGGGGCTTCAACATGTATTGGTGGAGCAATTCGTGATCCACTATCTGGACGTTCATATGTTTACCAAGCGATGCGTATTAGTGGTGGAGCAAATGTTTTAGAATCTATCGAAGATACGATGGAAGGTAAACTTCCTCAAAAAATTATTTCAAAACGTTCAGCAGATGGAAATAGCTCTTACGGAAATCAAATTGGATTACCAACAAGCTTTGTTCGTGAAGTTTATCATGAAGGATACAAAGCAAAGCACATGGAAGTCGGAGCAGTAGTCGGAGCAGTTAAAGCAAGTGATGTTCGCCGTGAAAAACCAGCTCCTGGAGACATCATCATTCTACTTGGTGGGCGTACAGGAAGAGATGGAATTGGTGGGGCAACAGGATCATCCAAAGCTCATAATGAAACATCAATTCAAACAGCTTCATCAGAAGTTCAAAAAGGAAATGCTCCGACTGAAAGAAAAATTCAGCGTTTATTTAGAAATGGAGAAGTAACGCGCTTAATCAAAAAATGTAATGATTTCGGAGCAGGAGGCGTAGCTGTTGCCATTGGGGAACTTGCTGATGGATTAAACATCGACTTAAATGCTGTTCCAGTCAAATACAATGGATTAAATGGAACAGAACTTGCAATTTCAGAATCGCAAGAGCGTATGGCAGTCTTGGTGGCTTCTAAAGATGTAGACACTTTTATTAACTTTGCACATCATGAAAACTTAGAAGCAACTGTTGTTGCAGAAGTGACAAATACCAATCGTTTAGTGATGAATTGGAATGGTCGTCCAATCGTCAACTTATCACGTACTTTCTTAGATACAAATGGTGCGCGTCAAACAACAAACGTTACAATTAAAACAGATTTAGAATCTAATCCATTCCAAAGTAAAATACAAGGAAACACAATTAAAGATAAATTCCTAAATAATTTAAAACAACCAAATGTTGCATCACAGCAAGGAATGGTTGAAATGTTTGACTCAACCATTGGGGGAACGACTGTTTTAATGCCTTATGGAGGAAAATATCAATTAACTGAGACGGAAGGATCAGTTCATAAAATTCCACTACGTCATGGTGTGACAAATACAGTTAGTATGTTAACTTATGGATATAATCCAGAAATTACATCCTGGTCACCATTCCATGGAGCAGCTTATGCAGTAGTTGAATCAATGGCAAGAATCATTGCCTTAGGTGGAAGATGGCAAGGAATTCGTTTCTCATTTCAAGAATACTTTCGTCGTTTAGGACAAGACCCACAAAACTGGGGACAACCGTTTGCAGCGCTACTCGGGTCAATTTACGTTCAAAAAGGGTTTAATTTACCTGCAATCGGTGGAAAAGATAGTATGAGTGGATCATTTGAAGAATTACATGTTCCACCGACATTCATTTCATTTGCAGTTCAAACAGAAAAAGCAAACAAAGTTTTATCACCAGAATTCAAGGCACCGGAAAACTATATTTATTTAATTAAACATGAACCAACTAAAGATTTAATGCCAAATATTGAACAGTTAAAAACTAACTTTGACTATATTTATGACATGGTTACAGTCGGATGTATTAAATCAGCTTTCTCGGTTAAACAGGGAGGGATTGCTGAAGCATTAGCAAAAATGAGTTTCGGGAATAAAATTGGTGCAACCATTAAAACAGGTTATGATGTATTCGACTTAGAACTGGGATCGATTATCGTAGAGTCTGATCGACCATTATTATTTGATCATGCGCACTTACTTGGAAAAACAACATCGGAACCTTTAATCGTCATCAATCAAGAGGCCATCACGATTGAAGAAAGCTTAGAAGCATGGCAAGGAACATTTGGCAATTTATATCCAGTTGCCGCTGAAGCTGAAAAAATAGAGGTTCCAATCATTGACTATAAAAATACCATCATTAAAACATCATCAATAAAATCAACACCACAAGTATTCTTGCCAGTATTCCCAGGAACAAACTGCGAATATGATAGTGCAAGAGCCTTCGAACAAGCTGGGGCAAAATCAATCATTGATGTATTTTGTAATCAAAATCATCAAGATATTGAAGCTTCAATTGAACGTATGGTTAAACACATTAATGAATCTCAAATTTTAATGCTATCTGGAGGATTCAGTGCTGGAGATGAGCCAGATGGATCAGGAAAATTTATTACATCAGTTTTAATGAATGAACAGGTACGTGAAAGTATTGAAGGATTATTAGAGCGTGATGGATTAATCTTAGGTATTTGTAATGGATTCCAAGCATTAATTAAATCAGGATTATTACCATATGGACAGTTTGGAATGGTAACTGAAGACTCACCAACTCTAGTTAAAAACAATACGAACCGACATATGTCAAAAATTATACAAACACGTATTGCCTCAAACAAATCACCTTGGTTATCGGGGGCAAACGTTGGAGATATTCACAATATCGCAATTTCGCATGGAGAAGGGAAATTTGTAGCGAATGATGCTGTGATTAAAAAATTAATCAAAAATGGTCAAGTCGCGACTCAATACGTAGACGTAACTGGAAAACCAACAATGGATGGAATCTACAATCCTAATGGATCAATCGCTGCCATTGAAGGAATTACAAGTCCAGATGGACGCATTCTTGGAAAAATGGGGCACTCAGAGCGCATCGGAAGTCAAATTTTCAAAAATGTCCCAGGTAATTACGATCAATTACTGTTCCAAAGCGGAGTAAAATACTTTAAATAAAACGTTGAGTCTCGCAATTAACACGCGTAGGAAGTGAATAAAGTCTGAATTATCGGGAGACAGAAGAGGCTTTAGAACTTTACGAGCGTATTGCGAGAAGAAACTAGATTCAAAAGTTCTATATATAAACTGAAATGTAATCAATCGTTTTATCATCAGGCTTAGTATTTAAACCCTTTTGATACTAAGGTATAACTATAGAACCGCTAAATGTTTAAAAATCCACAAAACTTAGAGGTTCTTATATATCTAATGAGAAAGCACAGCGTCACCCTAACAAGTAAAAAGATAAAAGAGAGACTATACAAAGAGAGAAAAACGGAGGATAAGGCCATGAACCCAACTCGAGTAATGTTATATGAAGGAAAAGCAAAGCAAATTTTTAAAACGGACGATGATCACAAAGTTATTATTCATTATAAAGACGATGCAACAGCATTTAATGGGGTAAAAAAATCAAGCATCGCAAACAAAGGTATTTTAAACAATGCGATTACAACAATCATTTTTGAAATGTTAGAAAAACGTGGAGTGAAAACCCATTTCATTGAAAAATTAAATGATCGTGATCAATTATGTCATAAAGTTGAAATTGTTCCTTTAGAAATTATCGTGCGCAACATTATTGCAGGAAGTATGGCAAAACGTTTAGGAATCGAAGAAGGGACAATTCCATCGAACGTGGTTTATGAATTATGTTATAAAAATGATGCTTATGGGGATCCGTTGATTAATGAAGATCACGCGGTAGCATTAGATTTAGCGACTTATGAAGAGTTAGCAAAAATTAAAGAAATGACATTAGAAATCAACAAAGCATTGATTGAATTCTTCGACGCACAAGACATTCGCTTAATTGATTTCAAAATTGAATTTGGGCGTACAAAAAATGGGGAAATTGTGTTAGCCGATGAAATCTCACCAGATACATGCCGTTTATGGGATAAAAAAACAAACGAAAAGTTAGATAAAGATCGTTTCCGTCGCGACTTAGGAAATGTTGAAGAAGCCTATATTGAAATCTTAAATCGCGTAAGTCGCTAAGGTGAATAATATGGCAGAATTAGATTTATTTTTCGAAAATAAAATGAATGAAGAGTGTGGAGTCTTTGGAATCTTCAATCATGAAAATGCAGCTGAATTAACTTATTACGGATTACATGCTCTTCAACATCGTGGTCAAGAAGGCGCTGGAATCGTTACGAGTGATGGCAAAATGCTTCATCAACATAAAGGAGAAGGACTTGTTCGAAATGTTTTTACTCAACAAGATATCGATCGTCTAAAGGGAATCCATGCGATTGGACACGTTCGTTATTCAACAGCAGGCGGAGGCGGAATTATGAACGTTCAACCTTTCCTATTCCGCTCTCAATCAGGACCACTTGGTCTTTGTCATAATGGAAATTTAGTCAATGCAAATCAACTTAAAGTCTATCTTGAAAACGAGGGAAGCATCTTTCAGACTACCTCTGATTCAGAAATTCTCGCTCATTTAATCAAACGCCAACGTGGAGATATGATGACAGCTTTGAAGGAATCCCTACTTTATATCGAGGGAGCTTTCGCCTTCCTACTATTAAAAGAAAATGAAATGTACATCGCTTTAGATAAACTGGGATTACGTCCACTATCTCTTGGTCGAATTGGTGATAAAGGAATTGTCGTTGCATCGGAAACATGTGCTTTTGATGTGATTGGAGCAGAATATTTGCGAGATGTTCATCCAGGAGAAGTCATCAGAATTGACTTAAATGGGATAACGTCAGACCGCTACGCCAAAACTTGTCATCGTAGCATGTGTAGCATGGAGTACGTTTACTTTGCAAGACCAGATAGTGATGTAGAAGGAATTAACGTTCACCAAGCACGTAAAAATTGTGGCCGAGTTCTAGCTAAAGAATCACACGTTGAAGCAGATATCGTTGTAGGAGTACCAGATTCGGGATTAAGTGCAGCTATCGGATATGCAGAAGAAGCTAATATTCCATTTGAAATTGGCATGATTAAAAATAAATACATTGGACGAACCTTTATCCAGCCCTCACAAGAACTTCGTGAACAAGGCGTTAAGATGAAATTATCAGCTGTTCGTTCAATCGTTAAAGATAAACGCGTTATTTTAATTGATGACTCAATTGTTCGTGGGACAACATCACGCCGAATGGTAGATATGTTACGTGATGCAGGGGCTAAAGAAGTTCACGTGCGTATCGCCTCACCAGAAATCAAATTTCCATGTTTTTATGGAGTTGATTTCTCAACATACGATGAATTAATTGCTGCAACCCATACAACAGAAGAAATAAGACACGTAATTGGAGCCGATTCATTAGCCTTTATTTCAGTAGAAGGACTAACAAAAGGTATTGGCCGACCTGTAACTTACGGTAAAAACTGTGGTCAATGTGTCGCATGTTTTAATGGAGACTATCCGACATATCTATATGAAGATGTTATAAATGCAAACAAAGAAGTTAAATAAGGAGTGGAGAAGATGAGTAAAGCGTACGAACAATCAGGTGTAAGTCTAGAAGCAGGTTACGAATCGGTTAATCGAATCAAAAAACATATCGCAAAAACGAATCGTCCAGGAGTATTTTCGGGAATTGGATCATTTGGTGCTATGTTTGATTTATCGTCACTTGATTACCAAAACCCTCTCTTAGTATCGGGGACAGATGGAGTCGGAACTAAGTTAATGGTGGCAATTAAAGCAGATGTTCATGACACAATTGGAATCGATTGCGTCGCAATGTGTGTGAATGATATCGTTGTACAAGGAGCAGAACCCTTATATTTCTTAGATTACGTGGCGGTTGGAAAAAATGAACCTGCTAAAATTGAGGCTATCGTTAAAGGAGTAGCAGATGGATGTGAGCAAGCGGGAGCTGCTTTAATCGGTGGGGAAACAGCCGAAATGCCAGATATGTATGAGCATGGACATTATGATTTAGCTGGATTTGCAGTTGGAGTTGTTGAAAAAGATGAATTAATCACGGGTGAAAAAGTAAGTGAAGGTGATATCATCATCGGACTTTCATCAAGTGGAATTCACTCAAATGGATACTCATTAGTACGTAAAATCTTATTCAAAGACCATAACGTCGATTTAAACCAATACGTTGAATCACTTCAAGCCACAGTAGCAGAGGCCGTCTTAGCACCAACAAAAATCTACGTTAAACCAATCTTGGCTTTACTAAAAGAAGTTGAAGTACATGGGATGGCTCACATTACAGGTGGAGGATTTGATGAGAACATTCCACGTACATTACCAGAGGGGCACGGAGTCGTCATTAATAAAAACTCATATCCAATGCCTCCAATCTTTAATTACTTAAAAGAACTTGGAAACTTAGACGAGCGCGAAATGTATAACGTCTTTAACATGGGAATTGGAATGATTATCATTGTATCAAAAGACTCAGTTCAAAAAACAATGGAGGTCTTAACAGAAGCAGGAGAAACTCCACATATCATCGGTCACGTTGTAGCTGAAGAAGGAGTACAACTAGTATGAAAAAAATAGTTGTCTTTGCTTCAGGGAATGGTAGTAACTTTCAAACTATCGTTGAAAAATTACATAAACAAGCCTGCGAAGTAGCACTGCTTGTTTGTGATAAACCGGGTGCCTATTGCATTGAAAGAGCTCATAAAATGAACATTCCAACCTTCGTTTTTAATCCAAAAGAATATTCTAGTAAAGAAGCCTTCGAACAAGAAATCTGTACTCAGTTAATCCCCCTTAACCCAGATTTAATTGTTTTAGCAGGCTACATGCGCATTGTTGGTCAAACTTTATTAGATGTTTACGAAGGAAAAATCATTAACATCCATCCTGCATTATTACCAGCTTTTCCTGGTCGGGATGGAATCACAGACGCATTAAAATATGGGGTTAAAATTATGGGAGTGACTGTTCATTACGTTGATTCAGGTATTGATACAGGGATGATTATTGACCAAGTTTGTTTTAAACGTACAGGGTTAGAGACAAGAGAAGAAATAGAGCAAAAAATTCATGACTTAGAACATGAGCTATATCCAACTGTCATTAAACAATTGCTAAATATTTAGGAGGATGAAGAGAGATGAAACGTGCATTAGTAAGTGTGTCAGATAAAACAAACTTAGTGCCATTTGTACAAAATTTAATTGAATTAGGATACGATATTATTTCAACAGGTGGAACAAAAAAGTCATTAGAAGAAGCGGGAATGAATATTATTTCCATTGACGAGGTGACAGGGTTCCCAGAAATTTTAGAAGGACGTGTCAAAACGCTTCATCCATTAGTTCATGGTGGTCTATTAGCAAAGCGTGGTGATGAATATCACCAACAACAAGTAGCAAAAAACAACATCGAGTACATAGATTTAGTTTGTGTTAACTTATATCCATTTGCAAAAACAATTCAAAATCCTGAATCAACACATGAAGATAAAATTGAAAACATCGATATCGGTGGACCTTCAATGCTACGTTCTGCAGCTAAAAACTTTAATGACGTAACAGTCGTTGTAGATGTTAAAGATTACGATCAAATTATTGATGAAATTCGTGAACATGGAAATACAACCTTAAACACGCGTCAAAAATTAGCTGGAAAAGTATTTAATCATACAGCAGCCTATGATGCAATGATTGCAAACTACTTTAATCAAATCAACGAAATTAAAATTCCAGAAAAACTTACTGTTACATACGACCTAAAACAATCATTACGCTATGGAGAAAATCCACATCAGTCAGCAGCATTTTATCAAACATTAGAAAAACCATCTTACAGTGTAGTGGCGAGTGAACAATTACATGGAAAAGAATTGTCATACAACAATATTGCAGATGCTAATGCGGCACTTGAAATTTTAGCTGAATTTGAAGCACCAGCAGCGGTTGCGGTAAAACATATGAATCCATGTGGTGTTGGAATTGGATCAACAATCGAGGAAGCTTATGCAAAAGCATATGAAGCAGATTCAACGTCAATCTTTGGTGGAATTGTTGCCCTTAACCGTGAAGTTAGCAAAGAAGTAGCAACAGAACTTCATAAAATCTTCTTAGAAATTATTATTGCACCAAGTTTTACAGAAGAAGCATTACAAATTTTAAAACAAAAGAAAAATATCCGCCTATTAACAACAGACATGTCAAATCGCCGTCAACTAGGACATAAATTAACAACAGTTAAAGGTGGATTATTACAACAAGACTTAGACACACTAGAAGTAACACTTGAAGACTTAGAATGTGTAACAGAAGTAAAACCAACACAAGAAGACTTAGAACAATTATTATTTGGATTTAAAGTTGTAAAACATGTGAAGTCGAATGCGATTGCTTTAGTGAAAGATAATATGACTGTAGGAGTTGGTGCAGGCCAAATGAATCGCGTCGGTGCGGCTAAAATTGCACTTGAACAAGCTAATGAATTGGCATCAGGTTCATATTTAGCATCAGATGCTTTCTTCCCGATGTCGGATACAGTTGAATTAGCTGCTAAATATGGAGTTAAAGCACTCATTCAACCAGGTGGATCGATTAAAGATCAAGATTCTATTGATGCTTGTAATAAATTTGGAATTGCGATGGTATTTACAAAAGTAAGACATTTTAAACATTAATTTGGTGAGGATAGGGAGAAATTTATGAAAGTTTTAGTTATTGGGCGTGGGGGACGTGAGCATGCCATCATAAAAAAATTAATGCGCGATAAAAAAGTTTCTCAAATTTTCTGTGCACCAGGAAATGATGGAATGATTGAGGCAACTTTAGTACCAATTGAGGAAACAAACGTAGCGGCACTTACTGACTTTGCGTTGGAAAATCAAATTGATTTAACCATAGTGGGGCCAGAAATGGCTCTTGTAGCGGGAGTTGTTAATAGTTTCAATTCAAAAGGATTAAAAGTGTTTGGCCCAACTAAAGAAGCAGCTTTAATTGAAGGCAGTAAAGCCTTTGCTAAGCAGATGATGTCAAAATATAATATTCCAACGGCAGTATATAAAGAATTTACAGAATTTGAGCCCGCGGTTGAGTATTTAAAAACACAGTCTATGCCAATTGTTATTAAAGCAGATGGACTAGCTGCTGGCAAAGGTGTAGTTATTTGTCAAACATTAGAAGAAGGAATTGAGACTTTAGAATCAATGTTATTATATCGTCAGTTTGATGAGGCCTCTTCGAAAGTAGTGATCGAGGAGTTCTTGGAAGGTGAAGAGTTTTCGTTAATGGCTTTTGTCGCAAATGAACTTTATAACCCAATGCCTATTGCACGTGATTATAAGCGTGCATATGATAATGATGAAGGGTTGAACACAGGAGGAATGGGGAATCACAGTCCACATCCGCTTATTTTGGAATCAGATTATGAGGAAGCGATTAAAATGGTTATTGGACCAATGACGAAGGCAATGATTGCCGAAAATATACCATTTACGGGAATCTTATATGCTGGATTAATGAAAACATCGTCAGGTATTAAAGTTATTGAATTCAATGCTCGCTTTGGAGATCCAGAAACGGAAGTGCTACTTCCTCGTTTAGAGACAGACCTTTCTGAAATCATGTTATCACTGCTTGAGGGGAAAGAAATCGAGTGTGTATGGTCAGATAAACCAACTGTTGGAGTTGTGTTAGCCGCTAAAGGTTATCCAGGAAATTATAATAAAGGCGCAATTATTAAAGGTCTTGATTTACTGGAAGATGTAGACGTTTGTCATATGGGAACTAAATTAGTAGATGGCGACTATACAACAAACGGTGGACGCGTTCTCTTTGTTGTTGGAAGTGGTGAAACTTTAGACAAAGCTCGAACTAATGTTTATCGACAAATAGAAAAAATTACTTGTGATGATTTGTTCTACAGACTAGACATTGCAAAGAAATTTGTCGAGTAAAAATATAAAAAGGGAGATCTTTGTAATCTCCCTTTAAGTCTATTTTTATTACATATTTGCAAAGCATAATGACAAAATTTTCAAAAAGATGTATTTTATAAATGAGCTTGTAATTTTATGAAGTGGGTGAGAAAGTGAGTAAGGTATTATTTACGCCAGGTCCTACGAATATTCCAATGGAAATTCGAGAAGTATTAGGGCAAGATTTAATTCATCATCGTATGGCTGATTATCATCAATTAATTAAAGATGTAAACGAAGGGTTAAAAAGAATATTTGATACTAAAAATGATGTAATTATTTTAACATCTTCAGGAACAGGGTCAATGGAGTCAACAATCGTTAACCTATTCTCTAATGGGGATGAAGTTTTAGTCATTAATACAGGATGGTTTGGTCAAAGATTTATTGAAATTTGTACTGTATATGGATTAAAAGTACATGAGTTAGCTTATGATTGGGGAAAAAGTTATGAGTTAAATGATGTAAAAGAAATTTTAGAAAAATATCCCGAAATTAAAGGTGTATTTGTAACTTATCATGAGACAGCAACAGGTGTTGTAAATAATTTGAAAGCTTTAGGAGATTTAACGAAAGATACAAATCGTTTATTAATTGCGGATTGTATTAGTGGGATGGTTGTACAAGAGTTCCATTTAGATGAATGGGGAGTAGATTGTGCGGTGGCAAGTAGTCAAAAAGGATTCCACTTACCTCCTGGATTGAGTTTTGTAGCCTTAAGTGATAAAGCAAAATTGAGTTTAGAATATTCAAATCTCCCAAAATATTATTTCGATTATAAAAAATATCTTCATTATTATGAAGTAAAATCAGAACAGCCATTTACTCCAGCAATTTCTATCGTTGTAGCATTAAAAACAGCATTAGATGGATTGTTGAATCAAGGTCTTGAAAGCGTGATTGCAAATAAAGTTCAAGTTCGAAAATATGCTGAAGAAAAACTTGCAAATCTCGGCTTTGAATTATTTATTAAAGACGAAAGTATTAGAGGAAATGTGTTAGTTCCCGTATTAGCTCCTGAAAATATCAATGCTAGCAAATTGACTGCTTTAATTGATGAAAGATATAACTTTACTGTAGCAGGTGGAATGGGTTCATATGCAGGTAAAATGTTACGCGTTGGAATTATAGGGGAAATAACAAAACAAGAAATTGATTTGTTAGTGCAATACATAAAAGAAGTTTTACCGGAATGTCAAAAGTAGCTTTAGAGGGGAGAATACATAATGAAGCCACAATTCGAATTAGAACGCAATACTGCAGTTATTAACTTTTCTGCACATTATTGCAATACTGAAGATGAATTATTAAATAGTCAAGGGTTTGAGAAAGTATTAACACGTTTCTTAAATAGATTGAAAAAGAAAGAATCACCAATTTATGAACAATTAGTTTATGTATGTGGTGAAAATCGAGTAGCAACGGAGTTAACATCACTTTTTAAATTATTATTGGTATTAGAGATTGATGAAGTTATGCAAATGAATCGATCATTTATAGTGTTACTTCAACACAAGGATACATTGATAGAATTTATTGAAGCATTATACGATTACTGGCGTCGTCTAGAACGGTACAGTGTCATTTATAACAGTACAGAAGGAACTGGGATTCAAAAAATAAAATTTATCGAGGCAAATAATGACTTTACTAATTTAGTATTAAAGGTTTATCGTACTATTGAAGAGCGTTTAATGGGACATCGTCAAAATGTGTATCGCCAATTAATTGTTGGAGCAAATGCAGGTTTAGTATTAAATGAAATTCAATGGGATTTTCCAATGCAATATAGGGGGCTAAGATATCCGGCGTTTATTGAGTCCATTGTATTAACACCGCCATTTATCACTTATCCTAAACGAACAAAAAGGGATGGAATTTTCGAAGAGGTTTTTATAAATCCACTTGATGGATTATATCTAGATCCAAATAATTGGTTTGTGTATCCTGCAAAAGTAGGAACTGCCCTAGCCTACGTATATTTTCATCGTGATTTTATGGCTCAAGGGGTTACAATGTGTAACTTATTTGAATTAGCAGAGTTGGAAGAATGTAAAGACAGAAAACCTGATTTAATTTATGTTTATGGAAATAAAGATAAAGAAGATCGTGCGGTATTCTATCAAGATAAAGAAAATGACATTATGATTGGATATGCGACCTATAGTGAAAATCACGATTATTTTGGTTATATGAAAAAAATGATTTTAACTTTATATAATGTCAAAATGATTAATGAGAAAAAACTTCCATTACATGGTGCTATGATTGAATTAACATTAAAAAATGGTATTCAAAGTAATATTGTAGTAATTGGAGATAGTGGAGCAGGTAAGTCAGAAACACTAGAAGCAATGCGTTTGATGGCAGAAGATGAAATTAAAGATATGAAAACTATTTTTGATGACATGGGAACGTTGGCAATCGAAAAAGGTGAAATTCGTGCGTACGGTACTGAGATTGGAGCCTTTGTACGCTTAGATGATTTGGATACAGGATATGCATATCGCACAATTGATCGAAGTATTTTTATGAATCCAGATAAAACGAATGCACGTATTGTAATTCCAGTTGCAACTTATAAAGATATTACAACTGGGCGTCCTGTTGACATGGTCTTATATGCTAATAACTATGAAGAAGATGGTGCTGAATTTGAATTTTTTAATAATATAGATGAAGCAAAAGATGTATTTGTAAGAGGAGCACGTAAGGCAAAAGGTACCACAACAGAAACGGGATTAGTTGAATCTTACTTTGCTAATCCATTTGGACCTGTGCAATTAAAAGAACAAACGGATCCATTGATTGATAAATATTTTGAAACATTATTTAAAAAGGGAATTAAAGTTGGACAAATTCGTACGCGATTAGCGGTTGAAGGGCAAGAACATATTGGCCCACGTAAAGCTGCCGAGTTGTTATTAGATTATATTAAAAATCAACAATAAAAAAGGTCTGACAGTACACTGTCAGACCTTTTTTATATATGAATAAAATTAATAATTATAAATGTTATAGTTAAATGTGTATAAATGATTAAGTATAGTATATATTAATGATGTTATAGAAAAATTTAATCAATTGTTACAAAAATATAGTGGAAAAGATTGACGAAAGTTATAATAAATGATAAGATGATCAAGTCGTCGAAAGAAGACAAAAAAAGAAATCGAAAGATTTTAAAAAAACTTCAAAAAAGTGTTTGACAGAAAGAGTTAAACATGATAAGATAATCAAGTCGCTGAAACAAGTGACAAA
>NZ_JAGAVR010000049.1:0-50330 GCF_017941855.1 Turicibacter sp.
ATGATCGCTATGGACGTTGCTTCTTCTGAGTTCTACAAAGATGGAAAATACGTTTTAGCTGGTGAAGGTGGAAAAGTATTCACATCTGAAGAATTATGTGACTTCTACGCTGAATTATGTGAAAAATATCCAATCATCTCAATCGAAGACGGTTTAGACCAAGACGACTGGGCTGGATGGGATTATTTAACTAAAAAAATCGGAGATAAAGTTCAATTAGTTGGAGACGATTTCTTCGTAACTAACACTGAGCGTTTAGCTGAAGGTATCGAGAAAAACGTGGCTAACTCAATCTTAATCAAAGTTAACCAAATCGGTACATTAACTGAAACTTTCGAAGCTATCGAAATGGCTAAGAAAGCTGGATACACTGCAGTTGTATCTCACCGTTCAGGAGAAACTGAAGATGCTACAATCGCTGACATCGCAGTTGCTACAAATGCTGGACAAATCAAAACAGGTTCTATGTCTCGTACAGACCGTATTGCAAAATACAACCAATTATTACGTATCGAAGATGAATTAGGACAACAAGCTGTTTACAACGGAGTTAAATCTTTCTATAACTTAAAAAAATAATTTAATTTATTAAATTAAATCGCACACGATTGTTTTTAAGTTAGGGATTTATAACCTAATTAATCATGCACATATATTGAAGCCCATCTAGGTTTAGGTAACTAAATCTAGATGGGCTTTTTTTGACAAAAAAACATTTTCAAAATAATTGTGGATTTAACAAAATATGCTAAACTATACTTATATATAAGTCTTCTATACTTAGAAAAAATGCGACCTATTAGTAGAAGATACCTTTTAAATGGGAGAGATTCCATTTGATTTTATTACACCTTTGGTGAATTAACCTTTAGACAATAGAATACTGCTTTAATAAAAATTACCATAGGATGGAATTAATCTATATAATATAGGTTCGCTAGTATTTGGTGTGAAAAACAATCCGCAACTGATAGGAAGAAATTTTTATTTCAATATACAGTTCTAGAGTGTTTAACCAGTTTAAAATTGTTAAAAATATATGACATGATTGAAAGGATGAGACAAATGAAAAAATCAGAAGAAACTTTGAATTTTAAATTGATTAATCGAGTTGTCTTATTAATTGGGATCTTAGTTGGGGTTCAGGTTATTAAAATATGTTTTCCGATTATTAAACCTGTTATTTCAGCATTAAATTTAATTATTAGCCCATTTATTATTGCGATTTCTCTAGCATATTTACTCAATCCATTAGTCGATTTCTTCTGTCGCTTACATTTTAAACGTTCATACGCGATACTTGTAACCTTTGTTTCAATTGTCGGTGGGTTATTTTATGCTATCTTTAGCTTAATTCCGTATTTAATTGTTAATATTCAAGAAGTACTTAATAGTATGCCAATGTTGATTGAAAAAGTGGAGCTTCTTATTTCTAATTTAAATCTAGATTATATTGATATTTATAAGTTTGATTTTAGTTCTCTGTTTAGTGAAAATTCAAAATTCTTTACCCTTTTTTCATCATTTTTATCACGAGCAGGTAGTTGGTTATCAAGTGCAAGTAGTAGTTTTACGATGATTATAGGGATGTTATTCCTAGTTCCTATTTTGTTATACTATATTTTAAATAACTTCTATGAACTGCGTAATCGAATTAAAAACTATTTAATAACTCACCGTCATATTCAATTTTTTAATATTTTAAAAGAATCGGAAGAAGTTGTGAGGGGATATGTGTCAGGAACATTAGCAGTATCACTTGCTTTATCGATAATTGCATCTATTTATTTTGCCTTAATTGGATTAGATAACGCGGTTGTATTTGGTGTTTTAATTGGATTTTTAAATATTATTCCTTATGTGGGACAAATTATTGGTACGATTCCAGCTGCTCTTTTTGGTTTAACAGTTTCGATTTGGACGCCAGTGTATGTCATTATCGGAGTATTAGCACTTAATTTTATTGAAGGAAACTTTATTAAACCACTTGTGTTCTCTAAAGCAGTAGACTTTCATCCAATTATTTTGTTAACACTTATTATTATTGGAGGACAAATTTTTGGGGTAATTGGGATGATTTTCATTATTCCGATTGCAGGTATTATAAAAATTATCTTACGTTATAGTAAAGACGTCTATTTTGAATACCGTAGTAAAAAAAATAATGAATTGAATTAGTTTAAAGGTCATTTCATAATCATGGAATGACCTTTTCTATATTAAAACAAAAATATATTTCACCATTATAAATGAGTCTCGGGCCTTATATATGCAAAAATAATCAAACTTCAAAAAATCATGTCTTTTCTACATATAATTGTTTAGTTAATCATAGAGTTTATAGATAAGAAATCTACTTTACCTTATGTAAATAATGAAGTAATGATTGTAGGAGGAGTTGTTAGATGGGATTGTTATTATTGCAGTATGTGGGATTATCGTTTTTAGTCGTCTTTTCATCAATTAAAATTTCAGAATGTGTAGATGAACTTGATCAGAGAACTAAACTCGGGGGAGCTTTAATAGGAGGAATTTTATTAGCTGGGGTTACATCCTTACCAGAATTGATTACAAGTATTTCATCAACAATGATGTTAAATAACCCAGATTTAGCATTCGGAAACATTCTTGGAAGTAATGCTTTTAATGTTTTTATTTTAGCGGTTGGAAATATTGTTTTTATTAAGCACATGTTATTTAATAACATAGGACGCTCTAACACGATGACAAATGTTATTAACTGTAGTATTTATATTATTATTTTATTTACGTTTTTTAGTCCAACGATTACACAGGTGGGACATGTTGGAACAGCATCTATTTCTATTGCGGTGTTATATTATTTAAATTTAAAATTAGCTTCTAATTTAGAGTCTAACGACAATCAAAGTAGCGATTTGCCAAATCCATCAGAATCAATGCTTAACTTAATTTTACGCTTCGTATTCTTTGCAATTGTTATTGTGATCAGTAGTTTATTAGTTTCAATTACGACAGATAACATTGCAAGGGAGACTGGTGTTGGTTCATCTTTTGTGGGAGCAATCTTTTTAGGGGTGGCAACATCATTACCTGAGATGACTAGTTTAATTAGTTTAATTAGAATGCGTAACTATGATATTGCAGTTGGGAATATTGTTGGAAGTAACTTGTTTAATTTTGGAATTATTGCTTTGACAGATGTTTTATATTTCTCGGGTAATATCTTTGAAATTGCCGATATCTCCAATTCATTGTTAGTTTTTGTTGGCTTGGCAGAATCTATTGTATTAGCTTTTGTGTTATTTGGTATTAAGATTAAAAATAAATTTTTATACGCAATTCCTTCTGTTTTGATTATTCTAGTTTATTGTTACTATATTACGACATCCTTGAAATAATGGTTGAAATTGTATAATAGATGTGATACAGTTTTGATATATACAAGGAGGGTTTAGGATGTTTAGTTTAGGTGTTGTAGACGTATTATTTATGATTGTTTCAGTAATCCTAATTGTCTTAGTTGCATTACAAAGTTCTAAACAGGGATTAAGCGATTCATTAACAGGTGGAAATAGTGAGTTATTCAAGAATCAAAAAGAACGTGGAGCAGAAGCTTATATTGTTCGTGCAACTTATATTTGTTCAATTATTTTTATCGTTTTAGGACTAATTATTTTTATGAAATAATATACTAGCTCATATTCGAAGAATATGAGTTTTTTTAATGTCAAAATACGTAGTAGCAATAAATTATATAATATTGGTACAAACTAAACATAGGTCAAATACAAGAGAACTTTGTATTCTCGGATTCTAAAAAATGGTTAAATATTTAACCGAGTATGATAGAATAGTAGTTATGAGTTGGAGGTGTGCTATTTGCGCAATACAGTATTAGAGTTATTAGGATCAAGTCATTATGAAGCAATGACAATTGATGAGTTAGTAGATTATTTACAAATTGAAGGAACAGAAGCTTTTAAAGAATTCGTTAAATTAATGGTAGCCCTTGAAGATGAAGGGGTTGTCGTACGTTCAAAAAATGATCGTTATGATTTAGCACGTGAATTAGGTTTTTATAAAGGAATTATTTCTATTCATCCAAAAGGATTTGGGTTTGTTGAAATAGATGATATGGATGACGTTTATATTCGTAATGAAGATTTAAATGGAGCCTTACATAAAGATACGGTTTTAGTTAAAATCTTACCATCTTCTAAAGGTGATAGTTTAGAAGGAGAAATCGTTCAAGTTTTAGAACGTGGAATGAAAGAGTTTATTGGGACTTACTATGAAATTAAACAAGTAGGTTATGTTAAACCAGACAACTCACGTTATCATGCTGTTGTAGCAATTCCTAAAAATAAAAGTAAAGGGGCTGTTCGCGACCATAAAGTCCGTGTTAAGATTGTTGACTACTTAGAAAATAATGTTGTTAAAGCAGAAGTTTTAGAAATTCTTGGACATAAAAACGATCCAGGTATTGATATTTTATCTGTTGTTTATAAATATGACATTGTACCTGAATTTTCAAAGGATGCATTAGAACAAGCTGCTGCTATTCCTACGGAATTAGATGCAGACAGCTATAAAGGTCGTCGTGATTTACGTGGTGAAACCATTGTTACAATTGATGGCGATGATGCTAAAGACTTAGATGACGCTGTTCATGTAAAAATGCTTGATAATGGAAACTATTTATTAGGTGTTTCAATTGCAGACGTTTCGTATTATGTAACCGAAGGGTCTCCATTAGATCGTGATGCGTATTTTAGAGGGACTAGTGTGTATTTAGTTGACCGCGTTATCCCAATGATTCCACATCGTTTATCAAATGGAATTTGTTCATTAAATCCTCAAGTTGATCGTTTGACGATTACTTGTGAAATGGAGATTTCACCTAAAGGTGAAGTGGTTAACCATGAAATCTTCCCTTCTGTAATTAATACAACAGAACGTATGACTTATCACAATGTGAATTTGATTTTACAGGGTGAGGATCAAGAGGTTTTAAATCGTTATGAAGCGTTAGTACCAAATTTCCATCTAATGTATGAGTTATCTCAAATTCTACGTAAAGCTCGTCATGATCGTGGATCAATTGATTTTGATTTAGATGAAGCAAAAATTATTGTAGATGAGTATGGTTTTCCAACAGGTGTTGAACTTCGTGACCGTGGGATCGCAGAGCGCATTATTGAAGATTTTATGTTAGCAGCTAATGAAACAGTTGCTGAACATTTCCATTGGATGGATGTTCCATTTATTTATCGAGTTCATGAACATCCAAAACCTGAAAAATTAGAGCGTTTCTATAAGCTAGCTCGTGCTTTAGGTTATGAGATTAAAGGAACAAGAGAACATGTTCATCCAAAAGCATTGCAAATGATTACGGAAGCCGTACAAGGAAAACCTGAGCATGCTGCAATTAATACAATGATGCTTCGTTCATTACAAAAAGCAAAATATAGTGAAGAAAGTTTAGGACATTTTGGATTGGCTGCAGAGTTCTATACTCACTTTACATCACCGATTCGTCGTTACCCGGACTTAATTGTTCATCGATTAATTCGTCGATATTTGTTCGAACAGGACTTATCAAATGAGACTTTAACATATTATAATACTATTATGCCTGAAATTGGTCTTCAAACTTCAAAACGTGAGCGTGATGCAATCGATGCAGAACGTGAAGTGGAGGATATGAAAAAGGCAGAGTATATGACACAATTTATTGACGAAGAGTTTGAAGGTGTTATTTCATCTGTTACGAAATGGGGAATGTATGTCGAACTACCAAATACGGTAGAAGGGCTAGTTCATGTAAATGATTTAACAGATGATTATTATGAATTTGATGAAGATAATTTAGCATTAATTGGACGTCGTACGAAAACCATGTACAAACTTGGGGATGTTGTAAAAGTTGTTGTAGTAGCTGCAAGTAAAGAGGAAAGAACTATTGACTTCCAATTAGTTGGTATGAGTAAGAGCCGTCCTAAACGTTCATTTAAACGTATTGATACACGAGGTGCATCAGGAGCAAATGATCGAAGAAGAGATGGCAAACCTAAAACATCTTCATCATCAAATTCGAGAAATAATCGTAATAAAAAATCATCTGATCGTTTCAATGATAATAAGAAACCAAAAAGAAAAAATAATAAAGGTTCAAAAAACTTTTCGAATCAAAAAAGTAATAGTCAAAAAAAATCTAATAAATAATAGTTTGGCTAATTAGTGAAAGGGTGCAGGTAAATCATGATGAAGAAGTTAAAAGGTATTAAGTGGTTCAATGTCATTTTGTTCCTATTCGTCATGGTTGGTTTATTAGTTTTAGCTCAATTTTTTGTTCGTCCTAATATGGAAGGATGGGATGTTGAGCGTGTTTTACATTATGAAGCTGCTAATGATATAAATATTATTTATGATTATATTTATTCAGACGAAGTGGATTATGGGATCGTTGTTGATCAACAAAAATGTGAAAATGAGGAGACTTGTGATGTTAAATTAACGATATCAAAAGGAAGAGATGTCTCAAAAAACACAGAAACAGAAATTAGAGCCTACCTAGATGAATTGATTGCTACGGGATTAATTACAGCAAATGAAGTCAATTATCATGACTCAATGTACTCAAATGATGTAAAGCCTGGATTTGCAGTTTATTATGAACCAGATCCTATTAAACAGCGTATTGATATTAGCTTTTCTTTAGGACCCGAAATACGTGTCTATAAAGCTTCTATGGTTGCTGTAGGTGATATTTTACTACATGATACCGTATTTAATGATTTTAGATTAGAAGGAGATTTGTTTGATTTTTCTCCATTACTTGAAAATGTAAAATCATATATTGAACCAGCAGACTTTGCTTTTGCAAATCAAGAGTCAAATATTGGAGGTATAGAGATTGGATTATCTTCATATCCAAACTTTAATAGTCCATATGAAATTGTTCGAGATCTTGTTGGCATTGGATTCAATATGTTTTCAAGAGCTAATAATCACACATTAGATAAGGGAGAAAATGGCGTGATTTTGGCTGAATCATACTGGCAAACCTTAAATGGAATTATTTCAGCTGGATCAACTGATTCACAAGAAAAACGTGATCAAATCCCTGTGATTGAACAAAATGGAATTAGATTAGCATTACTAGCATATTCTTACGGATTTAATGGATATAGGGTTCCAGAAGATAAACCTTATTTAGCTAATGAGTTCAGTTATGAACAAGCGGAACAAGATATTCAAAAAGCTAAAGAAGTTGCAGATGTTATCGTGGTTTCAATGCATTGGGGTACTGAATATCAAGATACACCAAATGAAACACAGTTAGAACAAGCCAAGTGGCTAGCAGATCAAGGTGTAAATGTTATTTTAGGTGAACATCCTCATGTTTTACAACCTGTTGATATCTTGGTTGGACGTGATGGAAATGAAACATTAGTTGCGTATTCATTAGGTAACTTTATTTCAGGTCAAACAGGACTTGCTAAATTAGTAGGTGGAATTTTAAAGTTTGATATTATTAAAACAACGATTGGTGATGAAGTGAAAATTGAAATTTCGCAACCTCAATTAATGCCAACCTATAACTATGCTGAAAATGGAACAGTTAATTATCAATTAGTTCCATTAGTTGAATCTGATCAACGTGATTATTTTGAAACGGTTCAAGCTTTAATGGAAAATTACTCGAATGTAGTTGATGTTGTAGATTACATTACTTACGATGAAAATTAGTTGGAGAGCTTAAAGGTGGTGTAAGAATGCCAAAAGGTGTGGGATCAACGCTTGCGCAAAATAAAAAAGCAGGACATGATTATTTTATTGAAGAAACATTTGAAGCGGGAATTGTGCTGCAAGGAACTGAAATCAAATCGATTCGTGCCGGTAAAGTCAATTTAAGAGATTCATTTGTTCGTATTGATCGTAATGAAGCTTTTGTACATAATATGCACATTTCTCATTATGAACAAGGAAATCGATTTAATCATGATCCATTACGTACAAGAAAACTATTATTACACAAACGTGAAATAGCAAAATTAATTGGAACACAAAAAATGGGTGGTTATTCACTTATTCCATTAAAGTTATACATTAAAGATGGATATGCGAAATTATTATTTGGTATTGCAAAAGGGAAGAAAAATTACGATAAACGTCAAGATTTAAAGGCCAAAGATGCAAATCGTCAAATTGAAAAAGCATTGAAAGACCGTCAAAAGTATTAATTGAAAAAGACCTTGAGCTTAAGCTTGGGGTCTTTTTTGCATGATTTTTAAAAATTAACAAATAAATATAATAACAATAAACTGAGAGGCGGTTTACAGATGATTGAAGCACAAAAAAAAGTTATTATTGTTGGTGCTGGAATAGGAGGATTAGCCAGCGCTTTAAGGTTGTTAAGCAAAGGTTATGAAGTCGTCATATACGAAAAAAATGAAAGAGTCGGCGGGGTTGTAAATCAGTTTTATCAAGATGGATACACATTCGATTTGACAGCTTCTTTATCTCTAATTCCTCAAAATTTCTCGCAACTTTTTGACGATTTAAATTTAAAAAACGAGCTTGAAATGCTTTCGCCTAAGCTTTTGTATCGAGTCTTTAGCGCTAAGGGGGAAAAATTAGATTTTAGTACTAATTTGATACAGTTGACTCAAACATTAGAATCTATCTCTAAAAAAGATAGCATCGGCTATTTGAATTTGATGACAGATATTTATCAGAAATATCAACTGATTGAAGAGAATTTTTTGACTCAATCTTTTGAAAAAAAGAAAGAATTTTTTAATTTAGAAAATATGAAAAATATCTTTAAAATTCATCCTCTTCAAACGACTGAAGATTATGTCTCTCAATTTATTGAAAGTGAGATTCTTCAAAACTATTTATATTTTCAGGCAATGTATATTGGGTCATCTCCATTCGATAGTTCAAGTACATATAGCTTACTTCCAGGCGTTACTCAACTGTATGGGTTACCATACTTTAAAGGGGGAATGTACGCCTTTGTACAAAGGTTAGAGTCTTTAATTTTAAAACTGGGTGGTAAAATTTATTGTAGCCAGGAAGTAACGGAGTTAGTGACGGAAGGTAAACATGTGAAAGGGGTTAAAATAGGAGAAAAATTAGATAAAGCTGATCTTTTTTTAGTCAATTGTAATGGTTTTGAATTAAAAGATAAGTTGTTAGAAAATAAAGATAAGTTATCTTGTTCAGCCTTTATTTTATATCTTGGTATTAAAAAAGAATTACCTCAACTAAATGTTCATAATATTTATATAGGCGATGAATTTAAGAAAAATATTGAGACAGTATTCAAGGGGAATTTACCTGATAAACCATCTGTCTATATTTATTGCCCAAGTCGATTGGATTCTTCAATGGCCCCTAAAGGATGTGAATCGTTGAATATTATGATGAGGGTTCCTAATTTAACGTCACATATTTCTTGGAATGATGAAATCGTAATCCTGTTAAAACAAAAAATTTATCATATTTTAGAAGAGGTTTTAAATTGTGAGAATCTACAGCAATGGATTGAAGTGGAACAATTTTTGACGCCGAAAGATTTAGAAGAAAAGTTTGGTGAGGTTAAGGGATGTGCTTTTGGACTAGGGCATCATCTATTACAAACTAATTATTTTAGACCTCATTATCGAAGTGAAAAGTATGATAATTTATTTTTTGTTGGTGCTTCTAATCATCCTGGAACAGGGATTTCATTAGTTTTAAATAGTGCTAAGCTTGTCGTAGAAGAAATTGATAAGCATATCTTATAATTTAAAACATATAATTTTTGATGTAGACGAAATCAAGCACCAACGAGTGGTAAACTATGTTATAATAAATTAATGCCAAACCTAAAAGCATTATAAAACGGTTAAGGGGGGATTGTATGTTAAAAAGTGAAACTCTTAAAATCATCGAATTTGCTAAAGGTGAAATAAAAAAACCAGTATTGATTCGATATACGATAACAGTTGATTTAAACAGTCCAAAAGTATACGATGAAGATGCACTTAAGCTAATAGGCTCTGTCAAAACATTACCAGATAACATCTATTTAGCTGAATTTGTTTACGAAGTAACTGATTCACGTTTAACTCATCTTAACCGCCAAAAAATTACAATTAAAATAAACGAAAAAAATTATTTTACACTTGTACTAGATGATGATTTAGATATCTTCTTCTCATTGTTGAGATTATACAAAAATTATGAAGCTGAAGTAGAGGCTTATGAACAAACAATCACTCAAGGCATGTTGTTAAAAGTTTTAGAAACATATTATTCTTAATCAAAAAGAGATGAGTATTCATCTCTTTTTTTGTTAATTATTAATAATTATTTAAAATTATAATAAATAAGCTATAACTTTTGGAACAAAATAGGCAATAGGGTCGTCTAATTTAATGTAAAGAGCTAAATTTGGAATTCTATTTGAATCAAAATATTAGGAGGAACAATTATGAAAAAATTAAAGATGATGTTAATGGCTTTATTAGTAACAGTTGTAGCGGTAGGATGTAGTAATTCAAAAGAAGGAGAATCAGCTAGTAATACGTCCGCGACACCTGAAGAAATCATGAATAAAATTCAAGAAACATTAGCAAGTGATTACGATATGCAACTTCAAGATGGTGTATTACCAGGATTTCAAGTGATTGATATGACAGATTCATTACAGTTAGGAATGTATGCGGATCATTTTAATACGGCAGATATTGAATCTGGATATATGTTATTACCAATGATGAATGTTAAATCTTCTTTAATTATGGTTGTAAAAGCTAAAGATGAGAAAGCATCAGAAAGTGTTAAAGATGGGTTTGAAAAAGTATTATCTGATCAAGAAGCAACATGGTCAATGTACTTACCAGATCAATATGAATTAGTTCAAGAAAACCAAATTAAACAACAAGGAAACTATTTATTATATGTAACAAGCGATGTAGCAGACAAAATTGTAAAAGTATTTGAAGAGTCAGTAAAATAATTTCTTTGAAAAAAAGATTGTTGATTGCTAAATGCTTCAACAGTCTTTTTTCTTCTTTGGGTGGTGATGAAGGATGGTTTTTAGTAGTCTTGTCTTTTTATTTATTTTTTTACCAATTACGTTGTTGTTATATTTTATCGTTCCAAGACGTGTCCGTAATTTTATTTTACTACTAGTGAGCTTAGTTTTTTACGCATGGGGAGAACCTATTTATGTTGTTTTAATGATATTCTCAACCATTGTTGATTTTATTCATGGGTTACTTGTAGAAAAATATCAAGATCAACCTAAAAAGGCAAAGCGTGTGGTATTATCCTCAGTAATTATTAATTTAGGATTACTAACATTTTTTAAGTATTCGGGGTTTATCATTACAAATATTAATACGATTTTTGGAACAACTTTTTCAACTCCAGACATTGCTCTTCCAATTGGGATTTCATTCTATACGTTCCAAACAATGTCTTACACGATTGATATCTTTAGATGTGATGCTCGTGCACAACGGAATATCGTTGATTTAGGAGCTTATGTTGCAATGTTTCCACAACTTATTGCAGGACCCATTGTTCGTTACCGTACCGTGGCTGAACAATTAAATCATAGACAAGAAACAATCGAACGTTTTGCGGATGGAGTCAGACGATTTATTATTGGACTTGGGAAAAAAGTTTTATTAGCAAATAATATTGGTTTGCTTTGGGATAGCATTTCAACAACTGAAGTCACAAATTTAACAGTTTTATCTGCCTGGTTGGGGGTTATGGCCTTCGGACTTCAAATTTATTTCGACTTCAGTGGATATTCAGACATGGCTATTGGACTTGGTAAAATGCTTGGATTTGAATTGTTAGAAAACTTTAATTATCCATATATCTCACAAAGTATCACAGAGTTTTGGAGACGTTGGCATATCTCACTCGGTTCTTGGTTTAGAGATTATGTTTATATTCCACTTGGCGGGAATCGTAAAGGAAAGTATCGTACCTATTTAAATGTTTTTATTGTTTGGTTTTTAACAGGCCTTTGGCATGGGGCGAGTTGGAATTTCGTGTTTTGGGGACTTTATTTTGGAAGCATTATTTCAATTGAGAAGGCCTTTTTAATGAAGTGGTTAAATAGAGGTCCAGCTTTTATTCGTCATTTCTATACCATCTTCTTATTATTAATCGGATGGGGATTATTCGCTTTTGATAATTTTGAACATTTATTGAATTACTTCAAAGTTATGTTTGGAATGCAAGGAGAAGGTCTTTATAATCAGATGACGTTGTTTTACTTAGCTTCTAATGCCATTACCCTCATTGTGTTAATTATCGCTTCTACGCCTTTAATGAAGCTAATTTATGGTTATGCCACACGCACGTCTAAATTCAAATGGCTTTTTGAACTAATCATTATGCCATTAATCTACTTTTCGATTTTATTTATTTCAACAGCTTACTTAGTTGATTCGTCTTATAATCCGTTCTTGTACTTTAGATTTTAGGAGGTGAGGATGATGGATAAAGTTAAGAATTTAGTTTATAGTTTGATGTTTTTAATTTTTATTTTTGGAATAAGTTTATGGAATATGATAACGCCAGATAAAAGTATTTCTGAAAGTGAAAATCGTCCTTTACAGCAATTTCCTAAGTTTACATGGGAAAGACTTGCATCAGGAAAATTTACGAGTGGATTTGATGAGTACATGACGGATCAATTTGTATTTAAGGATGATTGGGTAGGGGTAAAATCTGATGTCGAGCGTTTACTTTTAAAGGGGAAAAATAATGGAGTTTATTTTGGAAAACAAGGCTATTTACTAGAAGAATTTTTGACGCCCGGAAAATACTTTATAAGAAACTTAGATTCAATAAATGCCTTTCATAAAAAGTTGCCCTATTTGAATACAGAAGTCATGCTCATTCCAACGGCAGTTGAAATTTATAAAGAGTTATTGCCACGATATGCACCAACATATGATCAAAATCTGATGCTTAAACAAGCAAGTGCTACATTATCAGTTGATTTAATTGATGTGTATTCGGTTCTAGAAGCACATAAATCTGAATATATTTTCTATAAAACCGATCATCATTGGACGACACTTGGGGCTTTTTATGCTTATCAAAGTCTAATGGGTGCAATAGGTGAACAAGCTTATCATTTAGAGGATTTTAATATTAAACAAGTCAGTGATTCATTTTATGGAACATATTATTCAAAGGCAAATAACCACCATTTACAACCTGATTCGATGGATATCTTTATTCCAAAAACTGACGTGAGTTTTTCTGTGAGTTTGAATGGAGAAGAAGTTAGTTTAGATGGTTTATACGATTATAATTACCTTAATCAAAAAGATAAATACTCAATGTTTTTAGGAGGAAATCAGCCTTTAACCATTGTAAAAAGTAGTATAAATAACGGTAGAAAACTTGTTGTGTTTAAAGATTCATATGCTCACAGTTTAGTACCATTTTTAGCGTTACATTTTGAAGAAATTCACTTAATTGATTTAAGATATTTCAATATGAATCCATATGAATATATTAGAGATGAATCATTTGATCAGGCATTGTTTTTATATAATTTATCAACATTTGGATCAGAACCTAACTTAATAAAATTACAGTCTTATAACTAAGTGGGGGGGAACATTTAGTGAGGAAAATATATCTGTCATGTTTAAGTTGTTTAGTGGGATTCATGGGCTTAAGATATTATTTTGGGTTAACATCATTAAATGGGCCATTTTTTAAGGGATATGGATTAGTCTGTTTAATCATTGCAGTTTTATTACTGAGTTGCTATTTTAAAGATTTACCTCAAAAGTTAGTAAGGCGTCTAACAATAATTAATTTGATTGCTTTATTTGGCGTTCAATTAATCCCACTTTCAACATTTGTTTTTACTTTTGAATGGAATGTTGAACTCATCTTGCCAACGTTAATTGTATTATTTGAAGTAATGGGATTTTTTTATAGGGCATTAACATCATTAATTGGTTATATTTCACTCAAAAGAGCACGATTAAAAGTTAAATAAGGTGATTCTAGCACATAGAATCACCTTATTTTTATTTATTAGCTCCTTGGCGTTTTTTAAGTTTTTTTTCATAGTAGCCTAGAAGTTGATACATTAAAAGTGTACAGATTGCAAGGACTAAGATTCCCATCATAACAAGGCTTAAGTTAAATACTTGGCCACCATATACGATTAAATATCCAAGTCCAGCACGAGAAGCGATAAATTCCCCAACGATAACCCCGACCCAGACCATACCAATATTGATTTTTAACAGGTTAATCATATTACTTGTATTTGATGGTAAGACGAGTTTCGTTAAAATTTGAAACTTACTAGCTCCGAAACTTTTCATAAGTTTAATCTTATCCTCATCAACTGTTGAAAAATAGTTATAGGCAGATAAAATAGTGACAGCAATAGAGGTAATAATCGAGATGACGACAATCCCTTTTACTCCAGTTCCGACCCAAACGATTAAAATGGGCGCAAGAGCTGTTTTTGGCAAAGCATTTAGTACGACAAGAAATGGATCGAAAATTTTGGCAAGTTTTTCTGACCACCATAAGCAAATAGCAATAAATAATCCAGAGCAGGTCCCGATAATTAAACCAACAATTGTTTCATATAATGAAATACCAAGATGTTTGAAGATTTCTCCATTTGAAACATATTTGACGAGAATATTCCAAACAGCTGATGGTTTGCTAAATAAGAAATCATCAATAAATCCTAGTTGAGCGCCGACTTCCCAAAAAATTAGGAAAGCGACGAGTAGAAAAATTTGAAGAAAGTGAATATTGAATGCCTCTTTTTTACGGTCTTTTAAGTATTTTTGATAGCCAGGAGTTCCATTAATTTGTTTCTTCATCATTTTGCAACTCCTTCCAGAATAAATCAAAGTAATCTTTAAACTCAGGAGCAGTTCGGGAGCTTAAAGGTGTTTTTTCAGGATCAAGTGTCAAGTTGATCGGACGCATGCTTTTTATTGTCGTTGGACGATGACTTAAGACAGCAACATGGTCTGCTACTGAAATAGCTTCAGAGATGTCATGGGTTACTAAAATTGCTGTTTTATTTTCACTTTTAATAATTTTATAAATATCATCGGTAACGATTAATCTTGTTTGATAATCAAGTCCTGAAAAGGGTTCGTCTAGTAATAAAATATCAGGGTTTAATGCCAGTGTTCTAATTAGGGCAGCACGTTGCTTCATCCCACCAGAAAGCTCCCGAGGATAATTATTTCTAAAATCCCATAAATCATAAATTTGTAGTAATCGCTTAATTTCTTCCATTGCTTCATCTGTCAATTTGTTTTGAATTTCTAGGCCTAAGGTGATATTTTTCATAATAGTTCGCCACTCAAATAGATGATCCTTTTGAAACATATATCCGATTTTTTTGTTATAGGTATTAATCTCTCCACTTGTGGGTTCTAGTAAGCCAGAAATCATGTTTAAAATTGTAGATTTTCCACATCCTGAAGGTCCGAGTAAGACTAAAATTTCACCTTCTTCAACTGAAAAGGTGATATCATTTATAATATTTCGCTCTTCTTCAACTGAGTAAAAATCTTTATAAACATGGCTCACATCTAGAATTTTTGACATATAAGGTCACCTCCATTTTCTCATATGTCCTACTTTATAATATTAGGTAAAAGAATAAAGGGTACCTAATATCAAAAAAGATTTACTCCCTATTTTGATTAGGGAGTAAATCTTTTTATTTGATATTATTAATTGCATTTTCAGCATAGCTTGTATCGACGATTGTTTCATAAGGCGCACGATTATCAAGTTGTCCTGCTAATTCCATAACATCCATTAGGTTATTTAAGCTATCTTCTTTTAAAACAGGATCAGTTGCCCAGGCATCAATAGATTGATAACGTTCAACAACTGTTACTAAGTCCTCAATTTCCATATCAGGGAAAAATTGATGAATTGATTGTGCAATTTCTTCACTTGTATGTGTTGAAACCCATAACTGCGCTTTATAAATAGCATTTGTAAATGATTGGATGACATCACTATTTTCTTTTAAGTATGATTCGGTTGTTTGGTAGCAAGTATAAGGAATGTCACCACCTAGTTCACCAATTGATGCAACGATGTAACCTTTACCTTCTTTTTCCATAGTTGTTGCTAATGGTTCGAAAAGTGTTACATATTCAGCGTCAAGTCCTGTAAAAGCTCCTGCCATGGCATCAAATGAGATATCAGTACGCACATTAACTTCTGCTGTTTTATCGTCTGGACGAGCATCAAGACCTTGTGATTTTAAGACATATTCAAGTGTCATTTCAGGCACTCCACCTTTACGACCACCGATGACTTCAGTTCCTTTCATTTCATCAAAAGAAAAGTTTTCATGAGGATTTTTAGCCACTAAGAAACTACCATCACGTTGAGTGATTTGTGCAAAATTTATGGCAAGGTCTTTTCCACCTTCGTTGTAGACATAAATAGAAGCTTCAGGTCCCATAAATCCAATTTGCACATCGCCTGATAGTAAAGAGGCCATTGCTTTATCAGCACCTCCAGCATTAATTAATTCAACTTCTAATCCTTCTTCTTCTAGGAATCCTTCACTAATGGCAACGTAGTGTGGTGCATAAAAAACAGAGTGAGTTACCTCAGCAACTTTGATTTGAGTTAATTCATCAGATGACTTGTTACATCCAACTAATGTAGCTGTTGCAAGTGCCATCAATCCTAAAAACGAAGTAACACGTTTAATTGATTTCATATTAGCCCTCCTATTTGCCGAAATTTTAACTCTCGGTCTAATACATCATATTTTAACTTGGGCGAATGTGTGCACACGAAGTATTAAAAATTTTTTGAGTTAAGTAATAAAGTCTGCTTGATTGGGCATAATTGTAAGAGGAAAAAGAATAAAATAAAGTAATTTCGACAAGAATAGATAAAATTAATTAGAAATTAACATAAATTCCATTGACTTGTGATACTAAAATTCATTAGAATACTGTTTGGATGTTATTTTTCTAATAGAAATAGTAAATGAGAATTTTTACAAAGTATCCATATAAAAACAAGTCGCAAAACGGATGCATAATTTTGGAGGTTAGTTCGATGGAAGTAAGATTAGAGGGCATTACCAAAAGCTTTGGAGATTTTACGGCAGTTAACAATTTAAACGTAACAATTGAAGATGGAACACTTGCTGGTCTTTTAGGACCATCTGGATGTGGAAAATCTACAACACTTTATATGATTGCTGGATTAGAAAAACCAACAAGTGGTCGTATTTATTTCGGTGACGAAGATGTAACGGATTTACCACCAGAAAAACGTGGAATTGGATTAGTATTCCAAAACTATGCTTTATATCCACATATGACGGTACGCCAAAATATCATGTTCCCACTTGAAAATGCTAAAGTACCAAAAGCAGAAGCATTAAAAATTGCTCAAGAAATGGCTGATTTAGTTCAAATTGGACACTTAATGGATCGTAAACCTGGAGAATTATCAGGTGGTCAGCAACAACGTGTAGCAATCGCACGTGCTATTGCGAAAAAACCTCGCGTTTTATTATTAGATGAGCCGTTATCAAACTTAGATGCTCGTTTACGTTTAGAAACTCGTGAAGAAATTCGTCGTATTCAACAAGAAACTGGTATTACAACAATTTTCGTAACACACGATCAAGAAGAAGCAATGAGTATCACAGATGCAATTGTTTTAATGAAAGATGGAGTGTTACAACAAAAAGAAGCACCTCAAGAAATGTATCGTAAACCAGCTAATCAGTTCGTTGCCTCATTCATGGGAACACCACCAATGAGCTTTATGAATGGACGTATTGAAAATGGAAAAGTAATGGTTGGTGGATCTGTATTAGGAGATGCAACTGGTTTAAATAATACAGATGCAATTGTTGGAGTTCGTCCTGAGTCATGGCGCCTTGCACAAGAAAATGGTGTTGATGCAACAGTTGTTATGGTTGAAGTAATTGGACGTGACAAATTAATGACAGTAACAATCGATGGACAAAAAGTTCGCTGCTTAATTGATTCAGAAAATGAAGTTAATGTTTCAGATATCGTTAAATTAACGGTAAAACAACAAAATATTCATTTATTCGATGCAACGAACGGTCACCGTTTAGCGTAGGGGGCAACTATGAATAAAAAACTATCAAATGCTACCCGAACAACCATCAAACACAATTTTTTAGGTTATTTGTATTTATTACCAACATTAATCATTACAGCTGTTTTCGTAGTTTATCCATTAATTATGTCATTCCGTATGGGATTCTATGAAAAATATAATTATTATACAGATGAAGGAAGTGGATTCGGTTTAGCAACGTTTAAATTCGTCTTAACAGATCCTAGTTTCCATCAAGCATTAAAAAATACATTTTTAATTGTAGTAATCGCGGTTCCGGTTTCAATGATTATTGCATTAGCAATTGCATTGTTATTAAATACTGGAATTAAGGCAAGTAAGTTTTTCCAAGCGATTTATTTCTTGCCATATGTAACTTCAGTTATTGCCATTGGGATTGTATGGAGTTGGTTATTCCATAGTGACTTTGGATATATTAATCAGTTTTTAGGAATGTTTGGTGTTGATCCAATTCAATGGCTAAATGATCCAAAAATGGCAATTTGGGCATTAATCATCTTCAATATTTGGAGTGGACTAGCCTTTAAGATTGTTATTTTCTTATCAGGATTACAAAATATTGATCCACAATATTACAAGGCAGCGCAAATCGATGGAACACCTAAATGGAAAGTATTCTCTCGTATTACATTACCTTTATTATCGCCAACTGTATTTTTCTTAACAATGACTTCAGTCATCGGAAGTTTTAAGGTGTATAATGAAGTATTTGCGTTATTTGGTGGAAAGCCAGGACCTGCAAATAGTTGTATGACGGTTGTATACTACATTTATGATATGTTCTATGGTTCATCACAAGTACATAAAGCTGCAGCAGCTTCAATTATTTTATTCGTTATTATTTTAGCTGTAACGCTTGTACAAATGGTATTAAGTAAGAAGTTAGTTCATTACAAATAGGGAGTGTGCTCAATGGAAAGTAATACAAAAAAAGTTACCTCAACATGGGCTAAAGTATTGATTTACATTGCGTTATCACTTGGAGCAATTATCATGCTTTTCCCATTCATCTTCATGATTTTAACATCATTTAAAACATATTCAGAATCTATTGCTGTTCCACCAAAATTATTACCTGAAATTTTCCAATTTGAAAATTATAAAACAGCAATGGAAATGGCACCTTTTGATGTTTATTTTAAAAATACTGTTATTTCAGCAGTTGGAAATACAGTATTAACCATTTTCGTAACAATTTTTGCAGCATTTGCGTTTACACGTTATAAATTTTTCGGAAGTAACACAATTTTCACTTTATTATTAGCAACGATGATGGTTCCAGGTGAAATGTTAATTATCCAAAACTATCAAACTGTATCAGCATTAGGATGGATTGATTCATTCAAAGGATTAATTCTTCCATATATTGCGAATGTCTTCTATATCTTCTTATTAAGACAATACTTTATGCAAATTCCAGAACAATTATATAAAGCAGCAAAAATTGATGGATGTAGCGATTGGAAATACTTATGGAAAATCATTATTCCAAATACGATTAGTGCTGTCGCAACAATTGGTATTTTAAACTTTATCGCAAGCTGGAATGCATTCTTATGGCCATTATTAATTACAAATAAAGATAGTATGCGTGTTTTAACAATCGGGTTAACTCACTTTACAAATGAATCAGGATCACAAGTTCATTTACAAATGGCTGCTGCAACAATCATTATTGTTCCAGTTGTGATTATTTACTTATTCTTACAGAAATACATTATCAGTGGGGTAACTCGTGGAGGATTAAAAGGATAGTCCTTGTATACTAAATTATTATGAAGTAGGTATTAAATGGGGTATTAAAGGAGATAATCCTTTTATACATAGATAAATAACTCAATGAATTGTGAGTAGGAGGACTACAAAGTGAAAAAATTATTTACATCATTATCACTTTTAGCTGGTGTAACAACTTTAGTAGCTTGTTCAAGTGGGAAAGACACAGGAACAACTAATGAATCTACAGCTGAATTAGTGACTACAATTGAATCACCTGTAACAATCGAATTCTGGCATGCAATGTCAGGAACAAATCAAGAAGCAGTAGATGCATTAGTAGAGCAATTCAATACGACAGTTGGGGCTGAAAAAGGAATTACTGTAAAATCAGTTTATCAAGGTGCTTACAATGATTTAAAAACTAAAACAACAGCTGCTTTAAAATCTGGTTCAGCTCCAGCAATTTCACAAGCATATCCTGATTGGGTTGCAGAATATTTACAATCAGGTGCAGTTGTAGCATTAGATGATTATATTAATGATAAAGAAGTTGGAATTTCTGATTTTGATGATATTATTGAAGCTTATCGTGCAGAAAATAGCCAATATGAAGGTGGAAAATTCTATTCTTTACCTTTCAACAAATCAACAGAAGTTTTATACTATAACAAAACATTCTTCGAAGAAAATGGATTAGAAGTTCCAACAACTTGGGAAGAAGTTGAAGCTGTTTCAGCTAAAATTACTGAATTAACTGGTAAACCAGCATTCGGTCATGATTCATCACAAAACTACTTCATTACAATGGTTCAGCAATTTGGTGGAGAATATACAAATTCTAAAGGTGACATTTTATTCTCAGAAGATAATGCACAAGCAGCTATTGAAGCTTTAACATTAATGCAACGTAATACTGATGCTGGATACTGGCGTTTAGCTGGAGAAGATAAATACATGTCTGGTCCATTCATGAGTAATTTAGTTCAAATGTATATTGGTTCTTCTGCTGGTTATTCTCATATTGCTTCAGCTGAATTCGAAGTTGGGGTAGCACCAATTCCTCAAGTTTCTAAAGAAACTGAAGCTGTTATTCAACAAGGAACTAACGTTGTAGTATTTAACCAAAATAAAACTCCTGAAGAAGTTTATGCAGCATATGAATTTGCAAAATACTTATCTTCATATGAAGGAAATTTATACTTCGCAACTCATACTTCTTACTTACCAATCCGCCAATCAGTTATTGATTCAGCAGATTATCAAGCATATGTAACAGAGTCTAATGATCAAACGAAAATTGTAGGACCATCTCAAGATAGTGCTTTCTTCTATGATCCATCATTCTTCACTGATACATTCTCTTCTTACAATGTACGTACAGCAGTTGGTCAAGCTGTTGAGCAAGTTGTATTAAATGGAGTATCTCCTGAACAAGCAGTTCAAGATGCCTTAAATCAATTAAAATAATTTGATTATGAATAGAGGTAGAATTTCTACCTCTATTTTTTCTTTATAATTTGATAGAGTGTCATAATTTGACGTATAATTAAAGTAGGTAATCATTTTTATATTAGGAGGTTCAATATGTCAATTCAACAAGAGATTTTAAAGAAAATTGAAGAATTTGAAACAATTATTATTCACCGTCACGTCATTCCAGATGGAGATGCATATGGTTCATCATTTGGATTAGCTGAAATCATTCGTGAAAGTTTTGAGGGGAAGAAAGTTTACCTTGTAGGCGAGGAAGTAGCTTATTTAAATTACATTGGTCATACAGAAGAAATTGAAGATGAACTATATAACAATGCTTTAGTTATCATTACAGATACATCGAACGCAGCACGTATTTCAGATGAACGTTGGAAATTAGGTGCTTTCAAAATTAAAATCGATCATCATCCATTTAGCGATGAATATGCAGATATTGAGTGGATTGATACAAGTTATACATCAACTTGTGAAATGATTACAGATTTATTAGTTAAGAATAATTTAAAAACAAATGATAACGGTGCTCGTTGCTTATTCAATGGAATTGTATCAGATACAGGACGCTTCTTATTCCGTGGAGTAAGTGAGCAAACATTCCGTTATGCATCAGAATTATTAAAATATAATTTTGATATGGTAGAGTTATACTCAAAAATGTATACACAATCTAAAGAATTAGCACGTTTTAAAGGTTATGCGGTTTGTAACTTTGAAGAAACGGCTCATGGTGTTGGGTATTTAAAATTAACAGATGAATTATTACAATCTTTAAACGTAAATGAATTAGCAGCTTCAGCTAACGTTAATACGTTGGCAAACATTGAAGGAATTAAAATTTGGGCATTTTTTGTTGAAAATGCTGAAGGAAATGATATTCGCGTTAATTTACGTTCAAGTGGGGCAGCCGTTAATGAAATTGCTAAAAAATATGGCGGAGGTGGTCATGTGCAAGCAGCAGGTGCTCGTGTAATGGATTGGGAAACTGTTGATGCGATGATTGCTGACTTGGATGAATTAGCTCAAAATAACTAAGGAGATGATGTCATGAAAATTTTAATTACAAATGATGATGGAATAAAAGCGCCAGGAATTGCAGCCTTAGCTGAAATTGCATCAAAATTTGGTGATATTTATGTGATTGCTCCTCATCAAAATAATAGTGCAGTAGGACATGGAATTACAATGCGCCGTCCCTTAAAAGCTTATATTGAATCAATTCCTTATACCAAACTGGCTTATGGAATTGATGGGACACCAGCTGATTGCGTGAAATATGCCCTTGGTCATTTGAAGATTCAACCCGATTTGGTTTTATCAGGTATTAATGATGAACGTAATGTTGGGACTGATGTTTTATATTCAGGAACAGTATCGGGTGCGCTTGAAGCAAATCTTTGTGGATATCCTTCTATTGCTGTATCAACAACAGAGTCAAACTTTGAGGTAGTAAAAAAATATTTGCCTCAACTATTTGAAAAGCTATTTTCTCAAAAATTAGAATCAAATATTACATTTAATATTAATTTCCCTTCATTAACGGAACCTAAAGGAATTAAAGTTGCAAGTTTAGGAGTTACACGTTATGATGAAGTTTATGTTGAAGAAGATGGTGGCCATAAATTATCAGGTCCATTTATCGATATTGAACAATCTGAGGATACAGATGTAAAATCTATTCAAAAAGGTTATATTACTATTACTCCGTTAAAAATTAAGCTAGATGATGATGATAAAATAAAAGAATTACAAAAATTATTTTAATTTAATATAAAAAATCCTGAGATTTTTTCTCAGGATTTTTAACATGCTATTTTTTGTTTAAATAAAGCTTGATATTCTTTTTTTAAATCTGTATAGCGGTCCAGATAAGGTTTAGAATCAATACTTAATTCGTAAACTAAAGTATCGTAATGAGTAACGATAAATTCTACAATATCAGCATCAATTTTATAGTCACGTGCTAAGTTCTCTAAAATATTGATAATTTTCTCTTTTGGAAATTCTTGTTTATAGCTTCTCACGCCAAGGAGAGCACTCATAATATCAGCAATACTAATAATGCGAACCGGAATTGAAAGTTGATGATCTTTTAAACCAAAAGGATAACCGCTACCATCTAATTTCTCATGATGATAAGCTGCCATTTCAACGATATCTTTAGAACAGATACAATTTAAAATGTCATATGTAATCGTAACATGTTGTTTCATAATTTCCATCTCACTAGAAGTAAGTTTTGTTGGTTTTTCTAAAATTTCGATGGGAGTAGCGATTTTTCCAATATCATGCATCGTCGCTGCAAATGCAAGATTCGTTACCACTTCATCATCAAGTCCTAGTTTTATTGCGATAATCTTTGATAAACTAGTCACTGTTATAGTATGGATGAGCGTACTCTCACTTCTAAAATCAATCATATACATCATCATTCTAACGTATTCCATCGTTGTTTCTTTAGAGGGCTCGAAATGATTTAAAAAATGATATAATTCCTTTAAATATCGCCCATCTATTACTTTGCTTATTAATTCTTCTGATTGATTAACTTCTTTAAAATAGTCGAGAAGGGAAGAGTTTAGAGGAGAATGTAAAATCTTTTTCAAGGCTTCATCTGTGATATATGATTTACGATGAATAAATAATGATATCTTATCTAGGAGATTTAAGAGAATAGTCTCATCTTTATAAGGAAAATCTAGTTTTTCATATTCTATTATAGAATCGTGATGATGGAGGATAATATCTGATAAATGAGATAAAGGTGAAAAATATTTAATAAATAAAGAACCACAGATTGAATGCAGATGTGGATTTGGTGAAGTATTATAAAGAAATTCACTAAAATCTTTTGTTTTATAAGTACCAATATCATGGAATAAAGCAATGAGAGTAAGGTTAACGAGCTCTTCCTCAGTATATTTTCCTGTATGTTGAAGAGTTTTCCAGTAAAGAAAAGCTACTTGTTCACAGTGTCGGTCTAATCTAGTATCAATGTAGTTAAAACATTTTTGAAAAACTAACATAATGTCTTTAAATGTAAAGTTGTTCATCTGTATCCTCCGCGTCTATTCATGTAAATATTTTATCATAATTTGTATTTTAAATGTAAAAAAATGTATAGTATGCAGATAAGGGGATTTTTCTTTCTTTTCAAATTTAAAATTAACGTGTAAAATTATTATGAAATGATAAGCAGGAGGAAATTATAATGAAAACTGTATTAGATAAGTTACAACAAAATGAAAAGATTTTTCAATTTATTAAGTTTGTAATCGTTGGTGGTTTTGCAACAGTTATTCATTACGGAGTGTATTTAGCACTTGAATATGGAATTTCTGTAAATGCCAATATTGCCTTTACAATAGGATATATTATCAGCTTTATCTTTAACTACTTTGCTTCAACAGCCTTTACATTCAAAACAGAAGCAAGTGCATCAAATGGAATCAAATTTGCTGGCGCACATTTAATCAACTATTTTGTTCAAATGATCTTACTAAACATATTCCTTGCAATCGGAATCAACCAATCATTTGCACCAATTCTCGTATTCCCAATCGCCATGATCATCAACTTCTTCATGGTACGATTCGCACTTAAGAAGTAGGGACCCGGCTACGTAGTAAGCCTCAGGCGAGCTCGTAGCTATCCTCAACTGGTGGGCAGGGAGTCCTCGGGGGAGCGAACAATCCACCGCTGCTGAGTCTATAAAGGATTATAGCCTGATACAAATAACTTTTAAAAATGCGAAGTTAGGTGTCCATAATTGATGGGGGATAATAAGTAATAGCTCTTTTCTATTTCTAAATATAATGAAACAATAAAAAAAGTCTCTATCTTTGCATTTAAGATAGGGACTTTTTTATTAATCGATAAGTCGACGTAAATTTTTTTGTATTAAGGTGACTCTTTTAAATTAATGGCGAAATATAGGTAGACTGTTTTTTCTTATTGTTCATTAGATGAAGACACTGTTTTAAAATATCAATTCCTTTGATGATGTCCGCTTCTGTACATGCTGCAAAACTTAAACGCATATATTGATTTAGATGAGTATCTTCCGTTGGACTGAATAGTTTTCCTGGGGTCGTAATTAGTGAATGAGATAAACAAAGATCATAAAGTTCATTAGCATTAAGATGTGGCGGCAGTTGAATCCAAAAATGAAGGCCACCATGTGGAATATGAAATTTGACATCATATGCTTTTAATTTATTTAATTCTTGAACCATGATATCGTATTTTTTCTTATAAATAATTCGCATTTGATTAATATGTTCATCCCATTGACCTTCACGTAAATATAAATCTACTGTACGTTGGATTAATCCAGATGATGAAATATCTGTATGATGTTTGGCATTCATAATATCTGTAGAGAGGGGAGAGGGAACAAGGATAAATCCAATACGAAGACCAGGCATCATAATTTTAGAGAAACTTTTTATATAAATAACACGTTCATTTTGATCTAGACTTTTGAAACTGATATTGCTAGCATCAGGTTCATAATTTAGCTCAGACATTGAATCATCCTCAACAATATAGAAGTCGTATAGTTGCGCGAGTTCTATTAAACGTTTCATTTTTTTTAAGGAATAAGTCACGGTACTAG
This sequence comes from Turicibacter sp., assembly GCF_017941855.1. Lineage (NCBI taxonomy): Bacteria > Bacillati > Bacillota > Erysipelotrichia > Erysipelotrichales > Turicibacteraceae > Turicibacter > Turicibacter sp. Next base: position 26,000 of record NZ_JAGAVR010000049.1, read on the forward strand.
GGTTTTGATATTTAGTCATGACATATAAAAGTTTTGGTCGAACAGTTAGTAGTGCTGCTTCTAATTCAGAAAGATTAAGGCCATCCTCTTCTAAGCTGATTCCTTTAATTAAAACATCTCGAGATTTGAAAACAGCTAAAGCTCCTGTATAGGTTGGGTCTTCAACGAATACACAGTCACCGCTTCCAAGAAGTGTTTTACCAATAATATCAATTCCTTGTTGGGCACCTGATACAATTTGAATTGAGTTAGGTGAAACCTCAAGTTTTTGATGGCGTTTTAGGTATTGGCATAAACTTTCACGAAGAGGTTCATATCCATTACTTTCTTGATATCCAAAGGCGTATCCCTGATCTCGATCGAGAACATAATTTAGATAATGTTTAAATGAGGCAATTGGAAAGATGCTTGGTTCAGGTGTGGCACTCGCAAAGTTAATTTGGTTGTGTTCTAAATGCAGATGCTGACTTGTAATTTGTTGCATTGATAATTTAGGTGAGGGAATTGAGGGAGGAATGATTTGTTTTTCTTTAACGTAATAACCGCTCCCTTTTTTTGCAATGACAAGTCCAAGTGTTTCAAGGTGTTTATACGCAGAAACAATCGTTACATTATTAACTTCGAGTAGAGTAGCTAATTTTCGAATAGAAGGAAGAGAGCGACCACCTTCTAATTGTTGGTGTTGAATCATAGTTGCTACTTGATTAGCGATTTGTAAATACATGGCTTCAGATTTATTCTTATCTAATTGTATGGGTACAGGTAACATTGTATTACTCCTTTTAAGTAATTGTATTGATTTATTAGGGATTATTTGGTATAAAATAATTGTTAGAAATCATTTTAATAATAATTGTTTCGATACAATTATTATATTGAAGATGAGTAAAAATGTAAAGGAGTGAGGAAAATGAGTGAACGTTATGAATTAAATAAGAATCTAGCTCAAATGCTAAAAGGTGGCGTTATTATGGACGTCGTAAATGTTGAGGAAGCTAAAATTGCAGAAGCTGCGGGGGCAGTTGCTGTTATGGCACTTGAACGAGTACCGTCTGATATTCGTGCGAAAGGCGGAGTAGCTCGTATGTCTGATCCTAAAATGATTAAAGAAATTCAAGAAGCAGTTAGTATCCCAGTAATGGCTAAAGTGCGCATTGGTCATTTAGTAGAAGCTCAAGTGCTTGAAGCACTTGAAATTGATTATATTGATGAAAGTGAAGTATTAACTCCAGCTGATGATGAATTCCATATTGATAAAACAGAGTTTAACGTACCATTTGTATGTGGGGCTAAAAACTTAGGGGAAGCACTTCGTCGTATTGGAGAAGGAGCCTCAATGATTCGTACGAAAGGAGAAGCGGGAACAGGAAATGTTGTAGAGGCAGTTCGCCATATGCGTACGATGAATAAAGAAATTCGTGAAATCCAAGCAGCAAGCAAACAAGAGTTAATGACAATAGCGAAAAATATGGGAGCTCCATATGACTTAGTGTGCTATGTTCATGAGCATGGAAAATTACCAGTTGTAAACTTTGCTGCAGGTGGAATTGCGACACCAGCTGATGCTGCCTTAATGATGCAACTTGGATGTGATGGGGTATTCGTAGGATCTGGAATTTTTAAATCAGATAATCCACAAAAACGTGCTGAAGCAATCGTTAAAGCTACTACTTATTATAATGATCCAAACATCATTGCACAGGTTTCAGAAGGATTAGGAGAAGCGATGAGTGGAATTGACATTCGTCAATTACCTGAAAATGAACAATACGCAAAACGAGGATGGTAGTATGAAAAACATTGGAGTCTTAGCTGTCCAAGGTGCCGTACAAGAGCATATGAACCTTTTAAGCCAACTAGACGATGTAAATCCACTTCTAGTAAAATATGAAGATGAGTTGGAAAAAATCGATGGTTTAATTATTCCAGGAGGAGAAAGTACCGCTATCGGACGGCTATTACGTGATTTTAATTTATTAAAACCACTGCGGAAAAAAATTAAAGATGGTTTACCTGTTTGGGGGACATGTGCTGGAATGATTATCCTGGCTAAAGAACTTGCTAAAGATTCAACAGTTCATTTAGGATTAATGGATATTGAAGTTGAGCGTAATGCTTATGGGCGACAATTAGGAAGTTTTAAAACGGAAGTGGAAATTGAGACAGTATCGTCCTCTAAAATTCCATTAGTGTTCATAAGAGCGCCATATGTTACTAAGGTAGGACCAGAGGTTTCAGTCATACTAGAACTTAATAATCATATCGTAGCATGTAAACAAGATAATATGCTTGTTACTTCATTTCATCCTGAATTAACGAACGATTTAAGTTTTCATCAGTATTTTTTAAATATGATTGATAAATAAAAAAAATGACCATTTCGGTCATTTTTTTATTTAGATAGAGAATACTAAAAGAAAATAAAAATATTTTAAAAGAGAAGGAATCAACATGAGAAAAGCAATCGGAAAATTATTATTTTGTTTAGTTTTTATATTTTTAATGACAGTAGCTATTTTAGATTATGAATCAACTCAATCTGCTGCTTTGATGCAACAGACTAGTCCCCAAATTATTCAAAGAGAGTCGGCAGAAGAGCTAATGGATAATACAAAAGAAATCCTTATTATTGATGTCCGTGATGCAGATGAATACGAGAAAGGTCATATTCGCAATGCCATAAACATACCATATAATCAATTAGAGCAACATCTTGATGAACTTATGGCCTATCAAGATACACCGATTATTATTTACTGTCAAAGTGGTAACCGTAGTAAGATAGCTGGTGAAAAATTAGAGGAACTTGGATTTACTAAAGTTTATGTGATAGAAGATAAAATGGATTAAAAAAAACCTACAATAGTAGGTTTAAGCAATATCAATTCCAAGTGCTTTATATTGTTCAATAACGCGCTCAATTTGATTACGTTTCCCTTGCATTTCATATAAAGTCACGAAAAATTTAGCACATGTTGTTGCTTCTTCCATTAAACCTTGATCCGCTAGAATGCTTCCCTTGCACATAAATAAATCGGCAACAACCGCAAAAGAACGTTCCTGTAAACAAGTTTTAATTCCTATTTCACAGACTTCAAGTGCTTTATCATAGTAATCTAGTCGATAATAAACATTGGCTAGGTTATAATACATACGGCCTAGTAAATTAATATCGTATTTATGATAATATTTTAAATAGTTCTCAATGATTAAGGGTAATAATTGAGAAGCTTCAACTAATTTATTATTGATAATATAGAATAGAATAATAATAGTATGAATAATATTTAATTCATTTAGGGTACGGAATCCCACACAAGCTTCTTCTAAATTTGTAAAGTTCATAGTTAGTTTTAACAAATCAATGTAGTATTCAATAGTTGGACTTTCATATTGGGGAAGATGAAATTTAGCAGCACCTTCATACCATCCTAAATATTGTTGAAAGTCTACTGGTGGATTAGGATGAAGAGAACGGTATTGATCGATTAATTCCATTAACGGAACAAAGTCTTTCTCGTAGAAATAATAATCTAATTGTTGCTTTAATTCAATGACTTCCATCGGATTTTCGTGGTTGGCAAAAAGCAGAAAAGGTTCTAGGTTCTCATTTAATTTTTTTGATAATGCACTGAGTAAAAATCCCGTTGGTAAATTCTCATTTTGCTCAATTCGAATAAGCTGGCGCTTTGTACAAATACCATCAGCTAACTTTTCTTGACTCAATTGTTTTTTTAATCTTAACTCTTTCAATACATTTCCGAAATAAATTTCGTTCATGAGCGTCCTCCTAACCCCCAGTATTTATTATTCTTATAATAAATAAACATCATGTGCTAAAAAGTAGAAAGTGAAAAAATAGTCACTTTACGTCTTATTTAATTTATTATATCATGAAAATAGCAAAAGTTGAGAGGAGAGACAAAGACAATGAAAAAAAATTTAAAACAATTAGTTGTTGCATTTGTATTAGGATTAGTATTAGTTCAAGGAGTTACTACAGTACAAGGTAGTCAACAACCTTCAACTCGTGCATCAATCGAACTTCCTTGGTGGTTATAATCAATAATTAAAAATTAAATTGGGGATATGAGATAGAGGGGAAAAGATGTGAATCATGATTCACATCTTTTTTTTATATTTAATTAAAAAATATAAACTCTTTAGAGGAATAGAATAGGTTAAAAATCAATAATAATACCCCAAATTTGTGTGATTTACATGACCAAAAATCCTTCCGTTTAATATATTATAGTGTAGCTCGAATTTGAAGGGGGGGATAGAAATGACTATTAAACGTTCTTATTACCCTCAAGATACGGATAATCCAGTTAAATTATTTGAGCCAACGACGCAAACATTTACATTTGATAAACGAGATTTTAAAGAATTTTGTTCATTGGATAATATTTCTGTTATCGTCACAAACGTTGAAAATCACCATTATGAACATGAATACATTTATGAATATATAGACGTAAAAGAGTTACATTGTTATCATCATGGAAAGCGAGATGGTAATAGTTATAATTTGAATGACGAGTAGAAATAGTGATGTAATTTTTATAATTATTCAAGTTAAAGGAGATAGAGCTTATGAAACAATATCCACGTTGTCAGGCTAAACACCAACAAGAAAGTAAACCATCTTTGTTTGATGAAGAAAAATTTTTCTCAGATGAAAAATTATTTGGGAGAGATGAATTAGAAAGAACATCTAACGCTAAATGGTATCCTGCGGATGTTAAAGGTGGTAAACATAATCTTTGGGACGACAATGCCGAAACTATTGAGTCACACCATTTTTGGGAAGGGGAAGAAGATAAAGCAGAACCTCTTTGGCCAGGTAGGGATGAAGAAATGGAGTTAGAACATCTTTGGGAAAATGAAAGTCAATGTAGTGAAGAAGATCAAAGTGCTGTAACAGATTCTCTTTGGGAAGGTCAAGAGGATGAAGAACATGAAATGTTGAATGAAGAGAAAGGATGTGAAGGTAAAAAACATCCGGAACCTTGTCATCATCATGAAGATTGCAAAGTCATTCGAGAAAAACCTGTTTATTGTAAAGAAGAAAAAAATTATTATCATAAAGTAAAACATATTATTCCTGTTATTTGTAAAAAAGTCGAAAACCATCACTATAATCATGAATATATTATCAAAAAAGAAGTTATCAAAAAAGAACATCATTATGATCATGGAAAACGTGATGAAGATTGGTGTAAAGTTGCCGGATGCTGCAACAATCATAAAGATGATTGCGGTTGCGAAGAATAAAATAGGTTATGAAGTGATGAGGTTAAGATTGAGTCAATCTTAGCCTTTTTATATAAAAAAGGTATCTTTACTTTTAAGATACCTTTTAATGTATATCGAACTTATATAACAAATAAATAAATGCATAAAAAATGACAAAGACTACCGAGTAAGATAAAAATATGAAAGATTTCATGGAACCCAAGGTATTTAAATTCCAAGCATTTGGGTTTAAGCGCATAAATAATTCCACCAACAGTGTAAAGAATCCCTCCAGCAATTAATAAGCTAAGACCGGTTGCACTTAAAGACGCTAAAAGTGGTTTAAAGACGAAAATGGCCATCCACCCCATAATGATGTAAATAGATGTAGAAAGAATGCGAGGACAATTGAACCAGGCCATTTTAAAGGTAATTCCGCAAATAGCAATAGCTATAATGACAAAGAATAATACCCATCCAGACCATCCATTAAGTGCGATCAAACAAAACGGTGTATAAGATCCTGCAATAAGAATGAAAATCATACTATGATCGAGACGTTGTAAAAAGTTAATGACGCGATCAGATGAAATGATCATGTGATAAGTGGCTGAGGTAGCATATAACAAGATCATACTGATTCCAAAAATAATCACTGCTGTGATGCCAATAGCATTTGGATTTTCGCAAGCTACTTTGATAATCATAGCAATAAGAGCAATAAATGATAGAATGGCACCAATTAGGTGAGTTATTGCATTAATAGGTTCGCGCATATAATTACTCATTTTTTATCCTCCTTACTTCGTTATGTGGTTTTTGAAACTACATCTACGTTTGTCTATATTATATGGTTATTAAGTAATGTTGTCAACATTTACATTATGTGAAACTATGATATAATTCATGTATATAATAAAAAGTAGTTTTAGATACTATATAACAGGTGATAAAAATGAATTTTGATGAGAAAATTAAGCAACTTCATTTAGAAAGACAGTTGAAATTAGAAGATTTACCTCAAGTCGATTTATATATGGATCAAGTTATTCAATTATTTCAAAATGTTTACGGTGAAACACTTCGAAATGACTCAGAAAAAGTTTTGACAAAAACAATGATTAATAATTACTCTAAGGGAAAATTATTATTTCCAATTCAAAATAAAAAATACACTAATGAACATTTAATTTTAATGAGTTTTATTTATCAACTAAAAGGCGGTTTATCAATCAGTGATATTAAGACATCTTTAGATGAAATTAATGAAAAAGTTATTGAACAATATGAATTTCCATTAACATCAATTTATGAAACATATTTGAAGTTGGTAGACAAGAATGTCGAAATATTCAAACAGAATGTTTTACAGAGCGTAGATGAAGTTTCACATGAGATTAATCAATTAGAGGGAATTCATCTAGAATCAATGGAAAAATTTCTACTATTATCTTCTCTTGTGAATATGAGTAATATGTACAGACGGTTAGCTGAATCATTAATTGATGATATGAAAAAGGAAGAAAATTAGCTATCGTATACTAGGGATTGTGTGGATAGAATAGATAAATCCAGATAAGTTTTTTATGATTTAAAAAAATCCACTTTATCTAATGGTGAAAGAAAACTACGAATCCACAAACTTATGATGTGGGATAGGTAACTAGTTTTAAAAAGTTCTATGAATTCAGACAGATTCTGAAGATTTGGGTTCTCTAGTTTTTTCATATAAGTCCATCTTCAACTGCTAGGTAAAAACATTTCTGATTCATATGGATGGTTATTGAAGTCTTAATTTGATAGAATGTGAGAGTAAGATTTTGAGAAAATTTAATTAGTAGGGAGAGGGCGACTATGTCTTTAACTAAACAATCGTATCATGCATTTCTTGCTATTTTAAAAGAAGAACTTGTACCTGCTCTTGGATGTACAGAACCAATTGCCATTGCTTATGCAGCAGCTAAAGCACGTGAGGTATTGGGGATATTTCCTGAAAAAATTATAGTTAGATGCAGTGGAAATATTATTAAAAATGCTAAATCGGTTGTAGTCCCTAATACAGGCAACTTAACAGGAATTGAGGCAAGTGCTATTACTGGTGCAATTGCAGGTGATTCAAGTAAAGGTCTTGAAGTGATTGAATGTGTAAATGAAAGTCAAATTCAAGAGGTAGGGAAGCAACTGCGCCAAAATTTATGTATAGTTGAACTAATCGAGAATGATGCAAATTTACATATTATTATGGAGATGGTTGCCGGTGATCAATCTTCGTTAGTAGAATTAATTCATACGCATACAAATGTGTGCCGTATTGAAAAAAATGGTGAAGTTTTATTATCTAAACAATTTAACAAAGATGACTTTAATTCTGCGTTAGCCGATCGTTCGGTTTTAAATGTAGCGGATATTTATGAGTTTGCCAATACAGTGGATTTATCTGATTTGAATGAAATGCTTGCTAAGCAAGTTAAATATAATTTAAGTATTGCCAAAGAAGGTTTATCTAATCAGTATGGTGTTAATGTTGGGAAAATGATTTTAGAATGTTATGGTGATGATGTTAAAACCAAAATGAAAGCTTATGCGGCAGCGGGATCTGATGCTCGTATGTGTGGATGTAGCTTACCAGTTATGACGACATCTGGAAGTGGAAATCAAGGAATGACGGCATCATTACCTATTATTATTTACGCTCGTGAAAAAGGATTAACAGAAGAACAAATGTATCGTGGATTAATTTTGGCGAGTCTTGTGACCATTCATCAAAAAACGTTTATTGGACGTTTATCAGCTTACTGTGGTGCTGTAAGTGCAGCCTGCGGTAGTGGTGCAGCCTTAACGTATTTAAAAGGTGGAACTCTTGAACAAATTGAAATGACGATTACAAATACATTAGCTAATATTGCAGGAATTGTTTGTGACGGAGCTAAAGCATCATGTGCGGCTAAAATTGCGTCAAGTTTAGATGCGGCTATTATGGCACATTATTTAGCTTTAAGAGGCGTGGCATTTGATGAAACATGTGGAATGGTGCAATCTAATATCGAAAGTACAATTGAAGCTTACGGACGTCTAGGCCGTGAAGGAATGAAACAAACGGATATTGAAGTTTTAAATATTATGTTAGCAAAATAAGTGAAAAGGGCTCAAAATCTTATATTTTGGGCCCTTTTGTTCTATTTAATAGGGATTATTAATATGGTTATAACAGAGTAAGTGTGAGGGGGATGAGGGATGTTAGAATCGATAATGCCAATGTTAAAGTGGGTTATTTTAATTGTGGTAATTTTAATTCTTTTATGCATGGTTTGGAAAAAGGCACCGCAGGATAAGGCAATTGTTGTAACAGGGTTAAAACGTCGTGTTATTAGTGGTAGTGGTGGAATTGTGATTCCTTATTTAGAACAAATTTCACGAATTTCACTTGAAAATATGAAAGTGGAAGTTAAGACCCATGAATCATTAGATAGTAATGGAGTTCCAATTGATACAGATGGAGTTGCAATTATTAAGGTTAATTCAGATCCTAAGTGTGTTTTACTTGCAATGGAACAATTTAATACGGGTCGTGAAAAAGAAACGATTAATGTTATTAAAGAAACTGTCCAAGATGTTCTTGAAGGAAAGTTACGTGAAATTGTTTCTAAGATGTCGATTGAGGAAATTTATAGAGATCGAGAAATGTTTGCAAATGAAGTTGAGAATGTGGCAAAAGATGATTTAGAAAAGATGGGGCTTGAAATTAAAACATTTACAATTCGAGATATTGATGATACAAAAGGCTATTTAACTGCACTTGGAGCGAAACAAATTGCGGAAGTAAAAAAGAATGCAGCGATTGCAGAAGCGGAAGCTGAGCGTGATCAAATGCAAAAAACTTCAGAAGCTAAACGCTTAGGAACGGAAGCACAGTTAAGGGCTGAAACTGAAATTGCTCGTGCAAAGAAAGAAAAAGAATTACAAATTCAGTCTTTTAAAGAAGAAGAACAAAAAGCGCAAGCAAAAGCCGATTTTGCTTATGAAGTAGAACAAAATATTGTAAAGAAAAATGTGATTGAAGCATTAAAAAATACTCAGTTATTTGAAGAGCAACGTCAGACTGAGATTGCAATGCAACAAGCTTTAAAACAAGAAAAAGAATTAGAGGCAACCGTTAAAAAGGTAGCGGAAGCACAGAAGTATAAAGCAGAACAAGAGGCCGAAGCAGAGCGTTATAAGTTGATTAAAAAGGCAGAGGCTGAAGCAGAGTCAATTCGGATAAAGGGAGCTGCAGAAGCGGAAGCAACACGTGTTAAAGGACAGGCATTAGCAGATGCGATGAAAGCAGAGGCGGAGGCGATGCGTGAAAAAGCTGAAGCTTATAAACAATACGGCGAAGCTGCGGTGATTCAAATGGTAGTAGAAAGGCTACCAGAAATTGCGCAACATATTTCAGCTCCGCTCGCACAAACTGAAAAAATGGTTATCATTGATAATGGTGGTGGCGGTGGGGCTGCAAAAGTCTCACAAAATGTAACGAAGATGATTGCTGAGGTTCCAGAAGTTGTGGAATCTTTAACGGGAATCAATTTAATTGACTTAATTTCTTCTATTCAACATAAATCTGAAAGTGATGAAACGGAAGAATTAAATGAAGCATAAGAAAAAGAGCCAATAGGCTCTTTTTCTTTATTTTTGAAGTTCCATAGCACCTGTCACTTTTGAAGTATCATCCATTTTAAAGCTATCTTTAGCTGCTTGGTCTTTGAAATAAATATTTCCATTAACTGTTGCATCAACTAATTCAAAGTTGTTACAGTCAACGTAAATATCACCCGCTACAGTCCCACCTTTAATACGAGAACCATCTTCTTTGAATGTCATTTTAGGTGCAGTTAGAGTATAGCTTGCTGTTTTATTACGGTTTTCATCTTGATTATACAGAGCTAATAAACGAGGTGTTTCAACGCCATCTTTTTTTAATCCACCTTCAAATGTTAAATCTTTTGTTGTATTCATATCTTTAGTAATGATAACAATCCAACTTTCTTTAACAGCTTTTTCTAGTGTTGCTTCATCTGTTACCCAAGAAGGTCCAGTTGTTGCATCTGCTAGCTCACCTGTATTTGGATTTGTTGTTGGAGATTGAGTGGTAGAATTATTAGTTGTCTCATTAGTATTAGTGTTATCTGCTTTACTACCACATCCACTTATTAAAGTGGCTAACGTGAATAAGGATAAAATAACTGTTTTCTTTTTCATATAAATCGTCCCAATCATTTAAAATTTAAATCCAATATTAATGTATCCAGATTCATGAGAAATATAAAAAAAACATCCACAAAAGTGGATGTTTTTTAGATGAAAGTTAAAATTATGCTTTGTTAACTGATCCGAATAATTCCATTTTTTCTTTAACGCAAGCTTTAATAGCTTCGAATCCTGGGTTTAATAATTTACGAGGGTCGAATCCTTTACCTTCTAAATCTTTTCCAGCTTCGATGTATTTACGTGTAGCTTCTTGGAATGCTAATTGGCATTCAGTATTAACGTTGATTTTAGCAACTCCTAAAGAGATCGCTTTTTTAATCATTTCTTCGTTAATTCCTGTTCCACCGTGTAATACTAATGGAGTGTTTCCAGTTGCAGCATTGATTTCTTCTAAAGCATCGAATGCTAATCCAGCCCAGTTTTCTGGGTATTTACCATGGATGTTTCCGATTCCAGCAGCTAACATAGTTACTCCTAAGTCAGCGATTAATTTACATTCAGCTGGGTCAGCAACTTCACCTTTACCAACTACACCGTCTTCTTCTCCACCGATTGATCCAACTTCAGCTTCTAAAGATAATCCTTTTTCAGCAGTTAATTTAACCATTTCAGTTGTTTTAGCGATGTTTTCTTCGATTGAGTAATGAGAACCATCGAACATGATTGAAGAGAATCCAGCTTCCATAGCGTCTAAAGCACCTTGGTAGCTTCCGTGGTCTAAGTGTAATGCTACAGGAACAGTGATGTTTAATGTTTTCATCATTCCTTCAACCATACCTACGATTGTATTATAACCGCACATATATTTTGCAGCACCTTCAGATACACCTAAGATAACTGGTGAGTTATTTTCTTGAGCAGTTAATAAAATAGCTTTAGTCCACTCTAAGTTGTTGATGTTGAATTGACCAACAGCGTATTTACCTTCATAGGCTTTTTGTAACATATCTTTAGCAGAAACTAACATGTTGTAACCTCCATCGATTCAATTATTATTGGATTGAGATTTTACTTTTTTCTCGTCCTAAAAGTTATTATAACGGAATTTGTGAAAAAAATAAATAAAAATGTTTTACTTTCACTTTGATGAATTTGAACGGAAAATATGGTTTAAAGTCGAATATTAAGTAAGAAATAATAAAAAGGCTATCATTCGATAGCCTCGTTTCATAGCATTAAGCACGCGTTTCTAATTTTTGAAATCTACGATCAATGTATACTTTGCATAAAGCGGCAATTGGAACAGAAAGAATCATACCAAGAGCTCCTAAATAATTCCCACCAATTAAAATGGCAATAAAAATCCAAACGGGTGCAAGACCGACGCTATCTCCTAATATTTTAGGTTGAATAAAGTATCCGTCTATTTGCTGATAGGCAATTAATAAGATAAATCCTAAAATACCAAGTTTAACACTTGTAAATAACCCAAGAATTAAAGCAAGTGCAGCACCGATGATAGGCCCAACATAAGGGATGATATTAGTAACCCCGGCGATTAATCCAATTAATAAAGCAAACGGATGACCGATAATGAGTAATAAAAGACTAGATGCAACGCCAACAATAGCGGCATCAATTAATTGTCCAACAATAAAATTACCAAAGACCTCATGTAAGTCATGTAAGAAATGTTTAATTTTTGCTTTTATCTGTGGCTTAAAAATAACAGTTCCTAATTTATCAATACCTGCAAAAATCGTTTCTTTATCTTTAAGGAAGTAGAAGGTTAAGATGATAGTCGCTAATGTATTGATTACCAGTCCTGTTAAATTTGTTACAACACCTGTTCCAATATTTAAAGCATTTGTTAATAAACCTTTTAAAAGGTTTGTTAAGAATAACGTAAACTCTTGAATTTGTTCGTTAGTAATAGAAACTGCTTTAATATATGGCGTTAAATTATTAATCCATTCCGTAATAATGGTTTGGAAGTTAGGAAGTGATTGCATAACGGTATCGATATTTTCAATGAGAGGAGGAAAGATTGAATTAATCAACGTATAGATAGCGAAGAAGACAAGGATAGCTAGTAATAAAATACTGATGGTGCGTGCCATTCCATTTGAAATCCCTTTTTTACTTATCTTTTTAAATCCTTTTTTAAAATTACGCTCAATAAACATGAGAGGGCGATATAAAATATATGAAATAACAAAGGCATATAAAATAGGTGAGATGACGGATAAAAAATTGGTTAAAAAACTTTTTGTCCAAAGAACGATATCCGATGATTTTAAAGATAATTGATAAACGAATAATAAAATGATTCCGATGACTAACGTAATCATGGCAATATTCAAATATTTTTTGCTAATTTTAACTTTATCAAACAAAATAATCCCTACTTTCTCTTGATGTCGTTTATTATGTCATATTTTAGTTTGAAAATCAAATAAATAATAGTGAATAGATAGGCTAGATAAGTTTTGTAAAAAAATTCTAACAACTAAGATTAGGTTAACATGATTGAAAATAGTTCTGTTTCAATAGAGATATACCGTTAGTATAATCCATTTTGCCATAAAAATTCCTATAGGAAACTCTTGGTTAATTGACAGAAGATAGTCGTTTAAACTCTTTTTTTATTAAGAAGAAACAGAGTAATGAAACACTTAAATCTGTGATTGGCTGAGCTAGCCAGACTCCATTCAGTCCTATTAATCTAGGAAGAATGATGAGAGCGGGAATCAAAATAATCATCTGACGAATAATCACAAGCCAAATAGAGAGTTTTGAATTCCCAATTGATTGGAAGAAGTTTGGGGCAGTTAAAGATAAAGCACATAATGGAAGACTGAAGGCGTAGAGTTTAAGTTCAGTTACAGTTGTGTTAATGAAGGTTTTATCTGGATTAAAAAAGCTCACAAGCGGCGTGGGAAGAATATAGATAAGTAAAAATCCGAGTGTGAAAATAATAGTTGAAGCAATAGTTCCTTGTAAAAATGTTTTTTTGACGCGGGTATAGTTTCGTTGACCAAAGTTATACCCAATAATTGGAATCATTCCTTGATTAATTCCGACGACCGGCATCATGACGAGATTATAAATAGTGCTAATGGTTGTGAAAGATCCGATGGATAGAGCGGTTCCATAGTGTTTTAGAGACTGATTTAATAAAATTTGAACGAAAGCAGAAATGAGCTGGATAAGCGCTGTGGATAATCCAAAGGTAATGATAGGTTTTACTAAATGATGTTGAATTTTTAATTTTTTAAAATCAAGTTTTAGGTTAGAGGCACCTCGTGTGTAATAGTACACAACATAAAGAAAGACAGTGGCCTGCGATAAGATGGTAGCAAGTGCAGCTCCGCTAATCCCGAGATTAAGTCCAAAAATAAAGAGCGGATCCAAAATAATATTAATGAGACAGCTTGCCATTAAAATTAAAGCCGCTCGTTTTGGATCTCCTTCAGAGCGGATAATTCCCATTAAAGAAAAGCCCATAATATAAAATGGAATACCGATTGTTAAAATATTGAGATAATCTTTGGCATAGCCAATCGTATCTGATGTAGCTCCGAATAGGTAAAGAAGGGGTTCATTAAATAGATAGAAGACAATCATTAAGAAAATGCTAATTATGAGTCCAAGAAGCGGAACTTGATTCAAAAAATCCTCTGCTTCTTCCTTCTTTTGTTCGCCAAGTCTTAGTGAGAGGTTAGCGATAGCTCCGTACGTAATTAAAAGTTCACAGGCTAATATAATCGTTGTAAAAGGAATTAAGGTTCCAAGTCCAGTTAAAGCTAAGGAACCGGCACCTTGAATATGACCAATAAAGATACGATCAACGGCATTGTATAAGGAAACGGTCATCATACTAATGATAGCTGGGATACAATATTTGAGTAGTAATTTAGAAATGTTTGTGGTTTGTAGTGAGTGATGCAATAGATACTCCTCCTTGTTCAAGTTGAAATTGTAGCTTATAATATCAAAAGATTTTTAGAAATTCGAGGACATTTGTCCATAGGGAGAAAGATATGAATTGGTTAACATCACGAATTGAGAATGGAAGTCAAAGTTTAAAAGATGGCATAGTTATGAAAAGATACGAAAAAGGGATGACAATTTTATCTGCAGAAGATGAAATTAAGGGTGTTTTAATTGTCAAAAAGGGAAAAGCTAAAGTATATTCTCTTGCTGAAAATGGATCGACTCATATGATTAAAATTTATGAAGCGGGAGAATTGCTAGGTGAGATGGAAATTCTCACTGGAAGAACTGTCTTTCATTATGTGGAGGCATTAGAAACGTGTGAGATGATGTGGATTTCACAGTCTTTATTTTTTGATTGGATAAAAGAGGATTCGGATGTTTCACTTTATATCATGAAGCAATTAGCAGAAAAATTATATCGTAGTGCAACCGTGATGAAGTCAGTTGTTTTATATCCACTTAAATATCAAGTGTTGTTTTTTATCTGGCGGCATATTTGTGAAACCAAGGAAATGGTCATAAAGAAAGAACTTGTTGTTGAGGCTTTAGGTTCTAACACAAGAAGCATCAATCGTATTATTAAAGAATTAGATGAGGATGGTATTTTAGATAATTTAAGTGGCGAAATTATCGTTCATGAATTTTCAAAAGTGGTTCAATTAGTTAGTCAATATGAATCATAAAATTTTAGAAAGCTAAGTTCATTTGGTTGACTTTTACGGAGGTTGTGCATATACTAATTACATGAACATATGAATAATTATTCATATGACAAAGTTTAGGAGGTCATTCCTATGGGGAAATCAAATCCATTTAAATTAATGTTAGAAGGATTAAATTGTGCGAATTGTGCTAATAAAATTGAAGAGCGTGTGAATCGATTAGAATTGGTAGAGGAGGCTAATTTAAACTTTTCCACAAGTCAATTAATTGTGAAATTATATGATGAGTCAATGAAATCACAAGCTATTGAAGAGATTAAAAGTATTGTGAAACAATTAGAGCCTGATGTAGTAGTATCAGAAAAAACTCAATTAGTTACACAAGTGAAACAGTCACAAAATAAAGAGATTAAACTTTTATTAGAAGGGTTGAACTGTGCAAACTGTGCAAATAAAATTGAAGACCGTGTTAATCAATTAGCGTCAGTTGAAAGTGCTAATTTGAATTTTTCCACAAGCCAATTAAGTGTTACACTCGAGGATGGAGCAATCAAACAAGAAACACTCGTTGAGATAAAAAGTATTATTAATAAATTAGAGCCTGATGTAGTGGTATCAGAAAAAGTATCAACTGTTACTGGTAAAATCAGTTCATGCCAAGATAGTTCTTGTTCAACACACGATCATGATACACATGAGCATAGTCACGAACATTTTGATGCCGAGTCAGGGTTTAAAGGCTTTATTAAGGAAAATATCGCCTTGCTACTTGGAGTTATTGTGTTCATTATCACGAGTGTTGGTAATTGGCCAGCTGAAGTGCTGTTATATGCGATTAGTTATTTATTAATCGGAGGAAATGTGTTGACGACAGCATTTAAAAATATAATGCGTGGTGAATTTTTTGATGAAAACTTCTTGATGATGGTTGCCACTGTTGGAGCTTTTGCCATTGGAGAATACCCTGAGGCCATCGCCGTTATGTTATTTTATGAAATTGGTGAATTGTTCCAAGGGTATGCGGTCAATCGTTCACGTAAATCAATTAGTTCTTTACTTGATATTCGTGCAGATCATGCTAATTTAGTGACAACTGAGGGGGTAAAGGAAGTTTCGCCGGAAGAGGTATCGATTGATGACGTGATTATCGTAAAACCTGGTGAACGTGTACCACTAGATGGAATCGTGGTTGAGGGTGAAAGTTACTTAGATACATCGGCTTTAACAGGCGAGTCAGTGCCACGTCTTGTGCATGTGGGGGAGGAGATTTTAGCTGGATGTATTAATACGAATGCTTTAGTACGTGTTCGCGTCAGCGCAACTTATGGTGACTCAACGGTTGCTCGTATTTTGGAGCTAGTTGAAAATGCGTCATCTAAAAAAGCTCAAACTGAAAAATTTATTACGAAATTTGCTCGTGTTTATACACCAATAGTTGTGTTATTGGCAGTGGCGATTGCGATTATTCCAAGTTTAATTTTTGGGGCAGATTTTTCAACATGGCTATATCGTGCGTTAGTGTTCTTAGTTGTTTCATGTCCTTGTGCTTTAGTTGTTTCGATTCCGTTAGGATTCTTTGCAGGACTTGGTGGTGCTTCAAGTCTTGGTGTTCTTATTAAAGGAGGAAACTATTTAGAAGCATTAAATCATGTGGAGACAGTCGTTTTTGATAAAACAGGAACGTTAACAAAAGGTGTTTTTAAAGTAACACAGATTCACTCAGTCAACATGACTGAAGAAGATTTTATTCAAGTTGCTGCTCATGCTGAAAGTCATTCAACTCATCCGATTGCAAAATCGATTGTAGTTGCATATGGGAAAGAGTTAAGCACAGATCGTTTAACCAATTATGAAGATATCGCAGGTCAGGGGATTAAAGTTAAAGTTGATGATCAACAAGTTTTAATTGGAAATGCGACTTTAATGCAAAGTGCTAATTTAGAAGTTTCAGAAGTCGATGCAATTGGAACCATTATTCACATGGCGATTAATGGTGAGTACAAAGGATACATGGTTATTGCAGATGAGATTAAGGAAAGTTCTAAAGCGGCTATTGCAGAACTAAAAAAACGTGGTGTTTCTAAAGTTGTGATGTTAACAGGTGATCACAAATCAGTGGCTGATAAAGTAGCTAAAGAATTAGGGATTGATGAAGTTTATTCACAATTATTACCTCATCAAAAAGTAGAACATGTTGAAGCATTGCTCGCTAAAAAATCATCAGATCAAAATTTAGTCTTTGTTGGAGATGGAATGAATGACGCACCTGTTCTTGCTCGTGCTGATATCGGAGTTGCAATGGGGGGAATTGGATCTGATGCAGCCATTGAAGCAGCAGATGTGGTCCTAATGAAAGATGATCCAATGGCATTGGTTGATGCGATTGTTAAAGCAAAACAAACAAGCCGTATTTTATATCAAAATATTATCTTTGCTTTAGGTGTTAAAATTCTAGTTATGATACTTGGAGCTTTGGGATTTGCAACGATGTGGGCAGCTGTGTTTGCAGATGTTGGGGTTACTATTCTCGCTGTTATGAATAGTACACGCGCTTTAAAAAGAAAATAATAATTAAAAGGTATCTCATCATTTGGAGATACCTTTTAATTTATTTATAGTAATGGTTGATTGTTTGATAACGCTCACTTCTTACGTTTTAAATTTTCAATGTTGGTTTCTAATGTTAACAACGAAATAGTAAAAAGAAAATTAGGTTTCTAAAATTGCAATAATATGCCTATATAAAAAGATACATTATTGGATATATTTTTGTATCTAATTTTATATTTATAGAGTTTTAATTGTGAGTTGTTTGAATATCTTTAGAATTTCTTAAGTTTTATATAAGGTATTTCTTTATTTATTATTGTTAAGATATAAGTGTCTTAAAGATGTAGGAATAGTCAATCTTTAATTAGGTATTATCCTAGCAATTGAGGATGGTATAACTTACTGGCGGAAGAAAGCTACGATCTCACTTTTTAAGTGAGCCACGTAGCGTAGGGAACCTACATAGCTCACAGCCGGGGTCCCCATTCTTAAGTTATTGTTGATAGGATAAGTTTTTAAATTAATAAAGTGAGGTGAGAAGTTTTCTAAGTTTGTTATATAATAATGGAAACACATGCTTAGAAAGAGGGTTTTTATGAGTCAGTCACATATTTTAATTGTTGAGGATGAAAAAGATATTGCATTAGCAATTGAAGCTTATTTAACAAATCAAGGATATAAGGTTAGTATTGCAGGTAATGGAATTGAAGCATTAGAAATTGTGGAAGCAACGCCAATTGATTTAGCCATTGTTGATGTCATGATGCCTAAAATGGATGGTATTACGTTTACGATGAAATTACGTGAACATCATCATTTTCCAGTGATTATGCTCTCAGCAAAATCGGAAGAGGTCGATCAAATTATGGGATTAAATATGGGGGCTGATGATTATGTGACGAAGCCATTTCGTCCATTAGAATTACTGGCTCGTGTCAACTCTCAACTTCGTCGTTATAAAAGGTTTTCAAATCTTTTAAATGAAGAAAGTTCAAATGTTATTACGATTGGTGGACTTGAATTAAATACTGAAACAAAGGAATTTACTGTAGACGGAAATGCAGTTAAATTAACGCCTATTGAGTACAAAATTTTGAACTTGTTAATGAAACATCCAGGTCGTGTTTTTCCTACGGAAGAAATTTATGAGCGTATTTGGAATGAAACTGCCATAAATACCGATACGATTATGGTTCATATTCGAAACATTCGAGAAAAAATAGAAATAAATCCGAAAAATCCAAAATATTTAAAGGTGGTGTGGGGAGTTGGATACAAACTCGAAAAGCAGTAATAAAATAAGTAAATGGATTGTTGGCATCATCTCCGTTTTAATAATAGGAATGATTTCAGGTTGGCTTTATTCACAGTATGAGAACATGGGGAAAATCGCTAAACAACAATCTGGAACTATATACACTGATCATGAGTTTTATACATATTTATCTGAATTAAGTTATACCTTATACTTTGATACCTTAAAACAGGAAAATAAAGAAATTAGTAATGAGGAATTAATTCAGATAACGACAAATGATTTAGAGTATTTATATGATAGGTACTATCATGAAACATCGATAGAAAATGTAGATTTTTATTATTTATCAACAGATGAGCAATATAAAGTTCTGATGAAATCTATCGGCTCATACGTTAAAAATAACTTAATTGATTCTAACTGGATTTTTAATCAGCTACAAAATATGGAGTACTTAGTCATTGATCAAACAGAGGGTTCGAACTATAAATATGGGAATCTTAATCTTGAAACATTGAACAATGCAAATTTAACTGCTTCACAATTAGAAAATTTAAAGAATCAATATCAGTCATTTGTTGTTTTAAATTATGATGCAAATGGAAATTTAACCGTGATAAATAACTATGAATTCGATTCTTCGACTAACGTGTATAATCACTTTGAGTATCAAGATGGCTATAAATTAGCTCCCATTAAAAACATGACGATTGTTTATGGGGTCCCTAAAATCTTAACCTATACAGATTATATCTGGCAGATGAATTATAGATATGATTGGTGGAGTATACAATCTGTTGTAGGCTATTTTAGTTGGATTGCGATTGCCTTAACAGCGATAACAGCTATTATTTTACCCATTAACGCTTTTAAACAAAGTAAGTTATTTACATGGATATTAAAAATTCCGTTTGAAATCATGCTCTTTTTATCCATCTTTTTGTTTCCGATTTTTATTGAGGCAATACCAAGTCTAGTTCAATCTACACTTGAAGAGATGGAGTTTATGAATACTAGTTATTTAATCTTCCCTGAGAGTGTCCATCATTTAATTGCTCCAACATTTAATATCGTGATGTGGACTATCGTTTTATACTGGTTTTTCCTAGATTGTGTCTATCTTAAAAATCTATTTAAAATAGGATGGAAAGCAACAATAAAAACAAAATTTATCAGTATTAATCTCATGAGAGGGTTTGTAAGAAAAGGACGATTAATTTATCAAAATTTAGCTAATATTGATTTGAAAAATGCTAATACCAAAAAGTTAGCACTATTTTTAGGAATTCAATTTGTTATGATTAGTATCATGTGTTTAACTTGGTTTTTTGGTTTATTTATTGCTATCATTTACACAGGTTTCCTATTTGTTTACTTAAATAAAAAGATTAAAAAAATAGAATCAGATTATTCAAGGTTATTTGAAGTCACAAATGAAGTTGCAGAAGGAAACCTAGATGTGGTCATTGATGAAGACTTAGGAATTTTTAATTCATTTAAAGATGAAGTTGTTAATATTCAAAGTGGATTAAAAAAGGCAGTTCAAAATGAAGTGAAGAGTCAGCGCATGAAAACAGATTTAATAGCGAATGTTTCACATGATTTAAAAACACCTCTGACGTCAATTATTACATATGTTGATTTACTTAAAGATGAAAATTTAACTCATGAAAAACGAACACAGTACCTTGAAACATTAGACCAAAAATCGCAGCGACTAAAAATTTTAATTGAAGATTTATTTGAGATGAGTAAGGCAAGTAGTGGTAATATCACAATGAATTTACAGATGGTGGACGTGGTTTCTTTAATGAAACAAACGTTGCTTGAAACAGAGGATAAAATTGAAGAAGCGGGACTTATGATTCGCCGTCAATTTCCAGAACATAAGGTAATGATATCACTTGATAGTGAGCGTACATTCCGTGTGTTTGAAAACTTAATTTCAAATATGACAAAGTATGCAATGGCTAGAACACGTGCTTATATTGATATTGTGGATGATGAAGAAATAGTTCAAATTATTTTTAAAAATATGTCGGCTGAGGAAATCAATGTTAATGTCGATGAACTAGTGGAACGATTTGTAAGAGGAGATCAATCTCGTCATACAGAGGGATCAGGTCTTGGACTTGCGATTGCAAAAAGTTTTGTGGAATTACAAGGTGGACAATTTGTGGTTCAGGTCGATGGAGACTTGTTTAAAGTCATCATCACGTTTAGTAAATAACTAAAGGCATCGAGATTCTTCTCGGTGCTTTTTAATGTGAATTATGATAGAATTTGTTTTGTTAACGGAAGTGGGGAATTAGGGTGATTTTAGGAATATTATTTATCTTTGGATTTTTAGTTTATCGAATTAGTTGTAGTTTGAAATTTAAGACATTTAATGTATGGCGTGAAGTAGCGATCTGGATATTTTTTATTTACTTGGTTGTTGTAGCGAATTTAACTTTGTTTAAGCACGGCGTTTTTGAGTATCCAATTTCTATACAGCAGTTGATAGATAGGGTGAATTTGGTTCCACTTGTAGAAACTTATAAAATGTTAACTGATGGTTGGATTGTGGCGTATTCTTGGTACCAAGTGATTGCGAATATTTTAGTATTAATACCGCTGGGCTTTTTAACGCCAATCTTATTTAAATCGTTAACTAAGTGGTGGCATATTTTAATTGTTGGATGTAGTACCTCATTATTAATCGAAGTATTCCAAATCTTAACGCCTCAAAATGTTGTAGATGTGGATGATTTAATTTTTAATACATTGGGAGCTATGATTGGATACGGTGTGTATCTACTATTTATAAAGCTAGTTAAGTATTTCAAGTTGATGAATGTTGTGGAAAAGTTTGAGGTTCCGTTGAAAAAGCCTATTATTAGAGTCGCGAGTGTTCCAATTAGTATTATGGTTTTGATCTCCTGTTTGGCATCGATATTGGCTTATTATGAATCTACACTGTGTGCTAGTTTAAGTGATGAAGAACTAGTAACAGCCCATTTATCTTATGAGGGTGAAATTATTTCAACATCTTTGGAGGATTATCGTCTAATTTTAAAGGATGATGGTGAGTATTTAGACTTAGATATTTATCAAGAGCTACCGCTTAATCGTGTCCGCATGATTGGTGGGAGTCAGTGGCATCCTGAATATAATGAAATGAATTATGAATTTATGTTTTTGACTGATGATTTTAGAGTCGATGATGAAGCAATCTTTGTGATATTTGGAAAAAATGAAGCAGCAACTCAGATTAAAATCACGTATTTAGAAGAAGAATATATAGAAGAACTTTCGCCTGGAAATTTCTTAGTTGTTTATCCAAAAATTATTTTAATGGATGACGATAGCTTGTATCAGTTGTATGACAGTAAAGAGTCGAAAAATTTTGAAGTTGAATTTTTAAGTGAAAATGGAGAAGTGGTGAATAGTTTATGAAAGTATTAAATATGGGTTCATGTAACATTGATTATATTTATGAAGTTGACCATATGGTTAAACCCGGTGAAACGCAGTCTGTAAGTTCACTGCAAGTTGTTAGTGGTGGTAAAGGATTAAATCAATCGATTGCTCTTGCTAAGGCAGGCGTTAATGTTTATCATGCCGGATTAATTGGAGCAGACGGTGGAATTTTAAAAGAAGCATTAACATCTCACGGAGCCAATTGTGAGTATTTAAAAGAAGTGGATGAGAAGTCGGGACATGCGATTATTCAAATTGATCGTCGTGGAGAAAACTGTATCTTAGTTTATCCGGGAGCTAATCATTGTTTTACAGAAGCAAAAGTTGATGAGATTTTATCAGATTTTAATGAAGGTGATTTATTACTGTTACAAAATGAGATTAATTTAATGGATTATATCGTCAAATCAGCTCATGAACGTGGTTTGAAAATCGCACTTAATCCCGCTCCATTTAACGATAAAGTGAAAGCAATTGATTTATCTTTGATTGATTATCTTGTCGTTAATGAAATAGAGGGATGTGATTTGGCAAATGAGGAAGATGAGTCAAAGGTAATAGATACTTTAAAATCCATGTATCCACAGACACATATTTTATTAACACTTGGAAGTAAGGGGTGCCTTTATACACAGGGAGAAATGGTTATTAAACAAGAAGCATACAAAGTAGAAGCTGTGGATACAACAGCAGCGGGAGATACGTTCATTGGATATTTTATTGCTGGATTAGTTGAAGGATATGAGATTAAAGAGTGTTTAGAATTAGCAGCTCGTGCTTCTTCAATAACGGTGACGAGAAAAGGATCATCCTCTTCTATTCCAACAATAGAGGAAGTGAGACAGTTATAAAGGGGAGTATGGATGAGAAGAAAGTTAGCAGTGATTGTTTGTTTGCTTTGGATGGCATTTATTTTTTATCAATCTTCACAAACTTCACAACAATCAAATGAACTGAGTCATGAAATTGTCAATTATATTGGTAGCCAACAAAAAGAAGAAACGAAAGTTGAAACACCTGAATCAATGGTGATACAGGAAAGTAAATGGAGCTTCGAACAAGTTAACGTGTTTATTCGCAAAAGTGCCCACGCGTTTGAGTTTTTTATTTTAGCTATTTTATTAGCTTGGGTTTTGATAGAATATCATATTTCAGGATGGAAAGTTACTGTTATGACACTACTAGCTGTGTTGCTTTATGCAATAAGTGATGAATTTCATCAGTTATTTGTTGAAGGAAGAAGTGCTAGGATTTTTGATGTCACGGTAGATTTTGTTGGTGGGGTTATTGGAATTTCATTCGTTCAACTTATATTAAAAATAAGGCAAATAAAAAGCAGGAGATAATCCTGCTTTTTATTTGGAGTTTGATAAGAAGTGTATTAGTTCTTTTTGATTTCTGCGTAGAGGAGATTTTTTATATCGAATGATTCCAAGTTCACTTTTAATTGTTGGTTTAATCGGGATAACAACAATTCCATGTTGATTAAAACTATTTAACTGTTGGCTCATTAGTAAACTAATCATGTCCCCATTGATGACGGAACTTAAAATGGTTTCAATTCGTGCTGTTTGAAGTATTTTAGGGTAAAATCCTGCATCTTGGCAAGATTTTAAACAGAGTGTATAAATTCCCGTATGTTTATTCATAAAAATAAATGATTCATCTTTTAAATCCGTTAAAGAAATTTCTGTGGTATTAGAAAATGGATGATGGATAGGTAATAGAGCGACCAGTTCATCTTCTGCAATTTTATAAAAGTCAAATTCCTTCTCATCTATATATTCTTTTCTAATAATTCCAAGATCATAGACTCGATGTTTTAGGCCTGTAATAATTGCTTCTTCTTCAAGTTCTTGAATAGAGAGATTCAGATTTGGATACTGATTTTTAAACTTTTGTAGAGGTGCCAATAGATGATAGGGTGCTAAAACGGGTAAAGTGGCTAATTTAATGCTTCCACGTCCATTCA
>NZ_JAGAVR010000050.1:0-10310 GCF_017941855.1 Turicibacter sp.
ACAAAAAACTACCCTAAAGGGTAGTTACCATCTAATTTAAGCACCACAAAAAGTTCATAACTAATCAACATCATGTTAGTTTTAATCAATTTATGACGAACAAAGAATAGATTTTCTTCGGCAACTGGCTAGCATAGTCTCAATTGACCTTAGCCCCTTTAGCTTTGCGTCTTTGGATTTCTCCAAATTTGCCTATAAAATTTAGGATTTATACATTTTTTCATGCGATTTCTACAACTTTTACGCATTCCCATCATACAAGAAATTCCCAGTGAATGTAAAGTAGAATCTAGGTGTCAAGATTGTCACCCATTTAACTTTAATAGCATTTTATCGAATGCTTCCCCAATAAAAAATTATCTTTTTTATGTCACAATTGAGAATTACTTTAATTTTTTTGGTAAATCATAACGATGAAGGAGGTGACAAATGATGTCAGGAAAAATGCATAAATATAATGAAAAAAAAGTTAAACAACCTGGTAAAGTTTATGAAGCAGGTGAACCTGTTCCAGGAACTGGAGTGACAACTAAGAAAAAAGAACAAAAACATTAATGACATTTAATATCAGTCCTTTTTTACCTCAAAGAAAATGGACTGATTCTCTTAAATTGTAATCAATTTTAATAAACGAATCAGAACCTCAAATAATTAAATAGGCCGCTAATGATTAGCGGCCTATTTAATTTCAATGGAATATCTAAACGCTTTACTCGTCATCTGTGAACCCTTCTTCAAGTATTTTATCATGGCTGGCGCTTAGTTTTGAATATCTTCAAAATAATACTTCACTGAATCTGGTACAAGATAAATATCGTAAATTTCATATCGGTCTTCTTCTGGCCATGGAACAAAGGAGACAAGTATCATTTCCCCATTATCTAACTGCATCATGACGAAGTTTGAATAACTCACTCCTGTTGAGCCTGT
The DNA here is from genome assembly GCF_017941855.1 of Turicibacter sp. Lineage (NCBI taxonomy): Bacteria > Bacillati > Bacillota > Erysipelotrichia > Erysipelotrichales > Turicibacteraceae > Turicibacter > Turicibacter sp. Next base: position 931 of record NZ_JAGAVR010000050.1, read on the forward strand.
CATATTTTTTAATCCTAGAAACTTTTCATACGTTGCCTTTTCTTTGAATAGATCATGAAATAATTCAACATATTCTTTATAAGACTCGTCGTCTGTTTGAACTAAATTTCCTGTTAAAGTTGAAAATAATTGAATGGATGTATGAATCGGTGTTTCCTGTAGATTCTCTTGTCTTTGACACCCTGCTACGATGAACAGTAACATCATGATCATGATTTTTTTTAACATTTCATTCCCCCCTTTAATTCATCACATTTAAGCGCTATTAAATTTCATAATATCAGCTCCTACAAGACATCATGTCCCTTTATATCTCGCATCTTATATTTTTCCCCCTCATTGCAATCATGGTTATCCTTTTCTTTAACATCCTATTCCCCTTACTACTAAAACGATTATACCATTTTTTAACAATATTTATTTATCATTGTATTAAAAAAGTGCTATCTCAAGGATAGCACTTTTGGTTATAGTTCTAATTCATAGTAATCTGATGATGTAATGAGTGTAAAGTTCAATGCCTCTTCTTCGAAGTTAACTAAAATTTTTGAGGCAAGTGTGTTATTTGTTTTGATAACGTAATCTTGTAACACAGCACTTAGAATTTGTCGATGTTCTTCTTTCATTTCAAAGACATTGACGTAGGCCGTATTAAGTTTTAGGTTGAGATCCGATGGTTTATAAATGAATAACAATCCACCTGTCATACCGGCACCAATATTCGCGTCCACATCTCCTAAGGAAATAACAACTCCACCTGTCATGTATTCACAGGCATGAACTCCCATTCCGTGATTGATTGCCGTTGCACCTGAGTTACGGACGGCAAAACGTTCTCCAACTCGCCCTTCAAGATAACATGTTCCTGAAGTCGCACCGTAAAGAATCGTATTTCCAGCAATTAAGTGATGATTGATATATTCAGGGTTTTCTTCTTCTAATTGGCGAATCGTCTCATTAACTTTAACGGTAATACGTCCGCCACTTAATCCTTTACCAACATAGTCATTGGCATATCCAGTATGAATAAGTTCAACACTTTCATTCATGAAGGCTCCAAAACTTTGTCCAGCATAACCATAAGTTTCAAATGTACGCATTTGATCACTTACGAGTTGCACCCCAAGTGTTCTTAAAGAAGAATCAATAGTATTTACTTCGTTTGCCACTAACTTTGGCACTGGTATCTGCTGTTTTCTCACATTCATATCTTGAGTCACAGGCAATGGTTGTAACCAATCTAATTTTAAATGATTTGGCACAACTAAAAGGTCTGTGCGTCCACGAAGTTCTTCAAGTGATTTCACTCCAAGGTAAGACATAATTTCACGTGTTTGGCGCGCCACATAAGTTAAATAAGTTTTTAATAACGTCGGATCTTGTTTGAGGCGAGCACGCAATGTTTCATCTTGAGTGGTAATTCCAGCGGGACATTTACCTGTATGACATTGTTTACATCCGATGCAGTCTACCATGACAAGGCACATGGTTCCGATTCCGAATTCATCGGCTCCAAGGATTGCTCCCATGACCACGTCATACCCTGATTTAATTTGTCCATCAACTTGGATAAACGTTTCATGACGTACATCATTTTCTAGTAATGATTTGTGCGCTTGATATAGCCCATATTCCCAAGGAAGTCCCGTGTATTTTAGTGAAGATTTTGGTGAAGCACCTGTTCCTCCATTAAATCCTGAAATAACCACTTTAGCAGCTCCTGCTTTAACCACTCCATTTGCAATCGTTCCAACGTTTGCAAGTGATGCTAATTTAACACTGATCAGAGCAGATGGATTTGTTGTTTGTAAATCATGAATTAACTGCGCTAAATCTTCAATGGAATAAATATCGTGGTGAGGGGGTGGTGAAATTAAATCTACACCTTGTTTGGCATAGCGAACGCGGGCAATATTTTCATCAACTTTTGATTTTGGTAAATGTCCACCTTCTCCAGGTTTTGCACCTTGTGCCATCTTGATTTGAATTTCTTCAGCGCTACGTAAATACTCATAGGTAACACCAAAACGGCCTGAAGCAACTTGCTTCACTTTTGAAGCGGTCATCGTTCCAAAACGTTCAACAAGTTCCCCACCTTCACCGCTATTTGAAGATGCTCCAAGTTCATTAAAAGCACGGGCAATCGTTTCATGAGCTTCAATAGATAAAGCACCGTATGACATCGCTGATGCAACAAAATGACGAATAATCTCTTCGACTGGTTGAACGTCTTCGATTGCTATCGATTGAGTTCTGTTTAAGCTTAAGCAATCACGAAGGTTAATTTGGCGATTTCTTTCTTCTTCAGTTAAGCGTTTGAATCCATCATAATCATTAGCGGATATGACAGCTTTAATGTCTTTGATGAATTTTTTTGAGTATGCGTGATTCATGAAGATTGAGTCCATGTTTTGATATTCATTGACTTTTGCTAAATCTAGCCCTTCTCCTAGTAATCCCGCTTCAATGTCTTCGTAGGATTTCCCACCAAATAATGATGATTTACTTGTAAATAAAGAGGTCACCTCATCATTTAGACCAACAACTTCAAACACTTTTGATCCACGGTACGAAGAAATCGTTGAGATTCCCATTTTAGCCATTTGTTTTAATAAAGCGGCTTTACATCCATTTAAATAATTTTTAAGCACTGTTTCTTTATCTTCTACATTTTTTGTAATGACGTGATAGCAGAAATATGGATAGATGAAGTCACCTCCATAAGCAAGTAACATTGCAAAATGAATCGGTAAACGGGCATCACCACATTTTAAGATGAGTCGAACTTCTAGACGTTTCCCCATTTTAACTAATACTTCATGCGCAATACTTGTCGCCATTAAAGATGGAATGACTTTTCCTTCACATTCATCGTCTAAAATAATGATATGAACACCTTCATTTGTTGCCTCAATGACGCTTTGTCTGAACTTCGCAACAGCATCACGTAAGGTGGTGTCAATTTTTAACGATAGGTGAATGTGTTTGAATGTGGTTTCCTTTAGTAAAGTTTCATATTGATTTTGCATTAAAATAGGTGATTCTAATTGATACACTGGGTAAGTTAATGGCTCATCTTTTAATGAGACAACCGGTGTTAAAAAAGTCTTTAATGAGAAGACTCTTTTTTCACGGATTGAATCCAGTGGTGGGTTGGTTACCTGTGCAAAATTTTGTTTGAAGTAATCGAAGAATAGTTGTGGACTAGACTTTAAAATATTCAACTGTGCCGTATATGGAAAAGATCCAATGGCTTCCTTTCCCGTCTCCACTAATGATTTTAACTCTTGCATGTATTCGGCTTTAGTGTAGGCAAATTTTTGTGTGTAATCTGCTACTTCTGCGTTAAAGTCATACTTTGCAGCTGGTTTGATTATTTTTTTTGTTAACCACTCATGATATGGATGTTGCGCCGCTAACATAGCTTTGACTTCCTCGTCTTTTGTGATGATTTGGTTGTCTAAATCAATGCAAAGTAGCTCGCTTGCTTGAATTCGGCTTGCCATTTTGATGTTTTCAAGCGGTGTATTTAGGACCCCAATTTCTGAGGCTAAAACGACTTGTTTGTCTGTTTGAACGTAGCGGAATGGACGTAATCCATTGCGGTCAAGAGTAGCAATTAATTTATGCCCATCACAAATAATAACCCCTGCTGGCCCATCCCATGGTTCTTGTTTTAAATTACTATATTCATAATACGCTTTAAGTTCCTCACTCACACCCGCATCTTTTTCGTATGCTTTAGGTAATAAACGCGTCACGATATTTTCAAGGTCAAATCCTTCATAAATCCAAGACTCAAGCGTTCGATCAAGATTTGCACTGTCTGAATGGCGCTCATTACAAATTGGATAAACGTCTTTATGAGTCGCAAGTCCAACGCGTGAATTTGACCATTCAATATTACCTGACACCGTATTGATTTCTCCGTTGTGTGCTAAATATCGGAATGGCTGTGCTAAATTCCAAGATGGATTGGTATTGGTTGAGAAACGTTGATGTACGATACAGAAGTTTGAATGGAACGCTTCATCTTGTAAATCTAAGTAATAATTCGGTAATTCTTCAGGTGTCAATAATCCCTTATAAACAACTGTTTTTGCTGAGCATGATGATATATAACACGTACGATCAGCTAAATTAGCAAACTTCCATTGTTGCTCAATGCGACGACGCACCTTATATAATGTCACTTGGTCTTCACAATCTAAAATAAATTGCATAATAAATGGTTCTGTTGCACGTGCCTTTGGTTTTAAAAGAGTTGAATCAACAGGCACCACGATTTCTTTCATGACCTCAACATGATTTGATTTCATTGCATCATGTATAATATCTAATGCTTTTTTTCTTTCAACTAAATCTTTTGGTAAGAAAGTCATCATAAGGGCAAATGAACCTTTGATGTCATATTTTTTTTCATAATAATGATGGGGAATTTGCATTAAAATCCCACATCCATCACCTGTCCCATCCTTCGCTTTTCCCCCGCGATGGCTGAGTGCTTTTAAGAGGGTCATCCCCTGTTGAATAATTTCATGGCTATAAGTTCCGTCAAGATTAGCGATGGCCCCAATCCCACAATTTGAATGATCAAACATCATGCTTTCCTCCTTACTCCTACATAAGTATCTCCCAATTTTAGGTACTTATGTTAATTATCATATGAAGTGTTCATATCGTCAACTATCATACGACCTTTTCTGACACTTAAGGATAAAAAAAGAGAGCTAAGTCGGACATTAGCTCATCTTAATTTGATTTCACTTTTTTCGGCTTACTTAATTGATCTAATTTCCAAGGCAATCGATTGGCTAAGACAACATAAGATTCAAATCCTAAAATTAGTGTCGCGATAAGATATAGGGGGAAGCTAACTTGTATCGCAGTAGCTATTATTCCTACTAAATGCCCAATTTTCGGCATCCGACTTCGACTGCATTCATGATATGTATAAGCATGAAGTAATAATAAAACGACTAAACTAAATGAATTAATAATAAAACCACCAAGTAATCGACTCGTCCATAACTGAGTGGCTGGGATTAAGAGTAACATAAAAACAATTTGTAAAAAGATTGTTCCTAATTTTAAAAAACCTATTTCTTTTCTGATCATCTTATTTCCTCCTTTACCTATAAAATATGCAAAGGCCTAGAATTGGGAACTAAAGTTTTGACTATCATCAATCATTTTTTTAAAAAGCAAATTTCTAAAATAAGACTCAAAAAATTTATCTATTTTTTTCCTAAACATATTTAAAGGAGCCAATGTTTGGCTCCTTTTGTCAGTTTTAGTTTGTTTTTTTATAGGCTGCTTTCTCTGAAGAAACCAGCATAATGATTAAGAAGATTAATAAAAAGTAAGGTAACATTTGTAATCCTAGAACTTTTGATAGAGCGCCAAATAGTGGTGGAATTAAGGTGCTTCCCACATAGGCTGTTGCCATTTGAATCCCCATTAAACGCTGAGATAATTCTTTTCCAAATCGATTCGGCGTTTCGTGAAGCATTGCAGGATAAATTGGTGCACATCCTAATCCAATGAAGATGAGTCCTATTAATTTAAACACACTAGTGATAGGTAAGACTAAAAGAATAGCTCCTATGATACAAATTGTTTGTCCGATTCGGATCATTTGTGTATTCGTTAATTTCATTGTTAAAAATCCAGCAATGAATCTTCCGACTGTAATCCCTAAGTAGTAAAATGAAGCCCATTTAGCGGCCAATTCAACAGCTAGTCCATCGTTTACAACTAAGTAAGAACTGGCCCATAATCCGGTGGTAAGTTCCACTGCACAATAACAGAAAAAGGCGATAAGTGTCGGTTTTGCTCCTGGAATTTTCAATAATGATTTTATTTTGATACCATTATCGTCTTCCTCCTCCACTTTCTGAGTCGTTTCAAATTGACGCCATAATGGTAACGAAATAAACAAACAAATAACGAGTATCGCTTGAATGATTCCGATGGTTGCGTATCCGATTCGCCATCCATTTTGATTGAGTAGAAATAAAGACATGATGAATGGTCCTGAGGTCGCGCCAATTCCCCAAAAACAGTGAAGCCAGTTCATGTGTTTCGCTTCATAATGAAGAGCGACAAAGTTATTTAAGGCAGCATCCACTGCTCCAGCTCCGATTCCTAGTGGAATTCCAAGAAGACAGATCCAAATAAAGCTTGGCGCAAAATAAATCCCGAGTAAGCCAGTGGCTGTTAAGAGTACACTGATGGTGGTGACTTTTCCTGTTCCAAATTTTCGAATCATTTTTTCGCTGAAAAAACTTGAGATAATGGTTCCTCCACTGACAATCATCGTCGCGATTCCGGCATAAGAAATAGGAACATTTAAATCAGTATGCATCAATGGCCATGCTGAACCTAGAATGGCGTCTGGTAAACCAAGACTAATAAAAGCAATATAAATAATTATGAGCAAAATTGTTAACATATTTTCCCTCCCCTTTATATCCATTATACTCATTTTTGTTAAGTTTTTTGAAGTATTAAAACCGTTACCGAATATTTTATGGAGATTAAAGGTTGGAAGCACTAAGTCATGCATAGATTTTATCAATCAAAATAAAAAATTCAGACTCTGAAGTAGAAGCTAGATTTCAAATACTAAGAAAATAAATAAAGGAATTTCCTTAATTCTGTCCTTTATTATCCCTATCTAACACATATAAATTTAAAACAGACTGAGACTGCTAAGCAAAAAAATAATTCTGTTTGAAGATAGAATAACTCTAAATATGATATAATATAGGCATTTTAATCTATTATTAAGAGGTGAAGATTCATGAACTTGAACCATCTACAATATTTTCGAGTTTTAGCTAAACTTGAGCATTATACACAGGCTGCTGAACAACTATCAATTACTCAACCAAGTTTGAGTCATGCTATTTCATCACTTGAGAAAGAATTAGGAGTTTATTTATTTGAAAAACAGGGACGTAACGTTCGCCTCACCAAATACGGACGATTTTTCTTAACTTATGTTGAAACAGCGTTAAATGAATTAGAACTTGGGGAAAAGAAACTACGTGAACTAGCAAGTAATACACAGGGTTCCATTGAATTAGGATTTATTTGCACACTTGAAGGGTTATTTGTCCCAACACTCATCAATCAATTTTTACAGCAAGATGATTATCAGAATGTCCATTTTTCTTTCGCACAAGGAGAATCCAATCAGTTATTGCAAGGGTTAAAAGATGAAAAGTATGACTTAATACTTTGTTCATATGTTGACAATGAACCTGACATTGAGTTTGTTCCCATTACTGAACAAGAGTTGGTTCTCATTGTACCAAAGAATCACCCTCTTGCTCATCAAGATGAGATTGATTTAGTAGATACAGTAGACTATCCATTTATATCTTTTAATAAAGAAACCGAACTTCGACATACGATTGATGATTTATTCTTAAAATCAAATACAAAACCAAATATCATTTGTGAAGTCGAAGAAGATAGCGTGGTTGCTGGATTAGTCGCTTTTAATTATGGAATTGCGATTTTACCTCGAGTTACTATACTAAATCAATTCGATGTAAAAGTAATTAAGATTTCAAATCCTAATCCCACTCGCTATATTTATTTAGCCAGTGTTCGGAATAAATCTATTAGTCCAACTCTAATGGCATTTAAAAACTTCATTATTGCTCAAACGAAACATGAATTATTGAAATAAAAAAGGCATGAAGCGCGCTTCATGCCTTTTTATTGCAAATCATTTTTAACTTTGACTAAATATTTATGAATGAGGTTATAATCATCCTCACTCAAGGTTTGATCTTCTATCATTTGAATTAATAAAATTTCAAGATTTTCAACTTCATTGCTCGTCTTCATCTTTAAATCCTTCCCTTATAACTCGATACTCAATTCCTTTCACATCATGATTATAGTCTTTTTCATATACCCATAAATCAATACGATTATCTCGACTACAAGCGCCACAGGCATCTAATACGATTGCTTTTTGCGCATCACCTGATGGATAAGTGATTTCTAAGATAGTTCCATAATAATTAGGAACTCCACGTTCATTAAGTCCGACTTCTAATACTTCATTAATATTTACTGCAACAATCGGTAACCATTCTTGGTATTCATCATCATAAAAATGCATCACATTATTAATATTACGAATTTCTGTATCATTATAAGATAAACCATAACCGACTTTAACTTCACCAGACTGAACACTGTAAAAGGTTTGTCTATAATCTTTATAAACTGATTCAGTTTCTTCTATACCTGCATCTGGTTCTGAATCATGTGTCATTGCGATTGGTGCAATATCACTTTCTTCACCTGAGTTTAATTTAGCAACCTGCTGTGTTCCCTCATCAGATTCCACTTCCTCATTCACAAGCACCTCATTTTCAGACTGCTCTACTGCCTCTGATAATGCAGAAAATAATTTTTCATTTGCCACTTGCTTTTTTATGTCATCAGAAGTAATCATTTCTGAATTTGACTTATTTAATTGTTTAGAAGTAGTTTGAGTTTCTCCTGTTTGTGACTCCTGTTTTTGCAAAACATTTGAATTTGATACGGTTTTTAAAGTACTGTTTTCTGTTTTATTTTCCATCGTTGTCATAACTGTTGAGCTTTGAATATTTTGCTTTTCATTAGTAACGGGCATTCTAACCGATGAAAAAGTGAATATTACGGTTAAAATTAAATTTGTTATAACTGTCAGCATATTTCACCTCGATTTGGATTTAATAACAGAAATCACAGGTATAGTATGAACCGATTTTTTTATTTTAAACACGCTTTTATTTTTTTATTTTTAAATTCTGAATATTTTTTTGTCGTTTTCACACAATAATTAGTGTTTTGAATTTCACTAATCTAATTGAAAACTTGCGAAAGATTTAAAAATCGAGTATAATTAATTCTGTAAGTTAAGTGATAAATTAACCTGGGGATGTTACGGATTCGACGGGGGCATTTGAGCTTAATAAGCAAGCCGTGTTCGCCCACGTTAAAAGGTCGAGGTTTATAATAACCGGAAAAACAAACTTACAATTAGCTGCTTAATATAACGTAGCTGCCTACTCACTCAATCGCCCATGTTGAATGTTTAGGCTCACTATTAGTGGGATACGCTAGTCTGTGCCGTTTGAATAGCCTAGAAGAGATTATCAAACTCGCGGTCTGACAGGTCTGTCGCCTAACCAGTCACCCGTTAAATTCAATAGGAGACTAAGCTTGTAGAAAGTTAAGTGGTCGGTGTTTTCGGACGGGGGTTCGACTCCCCCCATCTCCACCATAATATCCACGTCCGCAACTGTTACAGGAAAAACACAAAATAAAAACCATTATCTGAGTTCAGATTCAATCCGAGTTGAGATAAT
>NZ_JAGAVR010000051.1:0-17110 GCF_017941855.1 Turicibacter sp.
TAAGACGCAGAGCCGATGAAATTGTGGAACAATTCACGAATCATCGGCTCTTTTTGTTTCGTATTTGAAAGAACAAACTCACCAAATAAAAAAAACGATATTCGGGTGGGTTATTTTGTTATACCCTAAATTACCCTCTGAGTAAGCACGACCTTAAAGACTTAAAGGAACGGTGCAACGAGCAGAGCTGGGAACAGGGCTTGCATGTGCCGGAGAAAGGAAAGACATTTGCTGGAGAAGTCCGGGAAGAAACGGTGGCATGGAGCAAAGACACCTACCAGCTTTTGAAACAGGCAGAGCAGGGAAAGGTCAAAAGCTATGTGCAGGATATTGCCCTTGCGGTGCTGGATTGTAAGGAAACAGCGACCAGCCGGGAAACCTTTATCCGGCTGATGAATGAAAGAGGGTACGGGGTGGACTGGCAGGACAGCCACAAGTACATCACATATACCGACTTAGCCAGGGAACAGGCAGGAGAAAAGGCTTGTAAAATCAGGGATAACAAGCTGGAAAAATACTACAATATGGATTTTGGAAAGGAGAGTATGGAGCATGAGTTTGAGAGAAATGCACGAACAGCAGAAGCAGAGCAGTCCAAGAGAGCAGCTTCAAGAGTTAAACCGACAGAGCCGGACAGAGCTGGAAAACAGTCTGCTCAAAGAAGCGTTGGCGATGTCGAGCGAGAACTGCGAGGAATTGATGAAGCAGTCAAATCAAGAACAAGTGAGGGCAGAGCAGAACAGGCAGAGAGACGCAGAGCAGAACAGGAAGCTCATCAGCGAGCTGAAGCAGAGCGTAGAGCTGCTGAAGAACAGCAACGAATTGCTTCAAGACGCTATATCGGGCGAGATTGGGAGCCTGAAAGATGAGGTTAAGGAAAACACCGTCCAAGAGGTTAGAAAGGCGTTACAGGCGAATATAGAGGCTATACAGAGGGCTACAAAGCTTCTTGAGAAGCAGTCTGATACACTTACGAGCGTGATGAAGCAGAAGTTTATAGAGAATTACCAGAAGTAGAATCATTTATTTCCTTCAATGAGGCCAATATTGAGGAATATTATATTAGAGAAATTTTAAAAGAAGCGACTGATAAAGAGAAAGAAACATCTGAAATTTTAAAAGATGCTTCTATTTTAAATGAAGATTTAAGGAAGTATGGAAATTTAAAAGATAATGACAAGCCACTAATTGTCTCTGGTATTTTACTTGCATTAAGGGAATTAGAGTTTAAAAATTTCTCTATAGGAGATTTAACAGGAGATATGGTAAAAACAGATGGTCAAAAAATTTATGATGCACTTTCATCTAATTTAAAAAGGTAGCATTATGCTATCTTTTTTTGATATTAAAGTAAATAAATTACTAATATATAACACTATACGTCAATATTTAACTCAATTCTTGAATTAATGGATTGTAATTTGAGAATAAAATTTAGAAATAATTTATTCAAATCAAATTGTGATTGCACTCATTCAACGTGGGTCGTTGAATTTAAAAATGCTGATTTAGCAATTAGTTAAGGTTAAATTTTGACACAACACGATTAAAGTAAGTTGAAGAGACACGTCAGCATAATCGCTAGTAAAATAGCCGTTTAATCACGTAAAAAGATTGTTGCTACAATTGCTTAATCGCAAGTCTTGAATGCTGAAATTATATTCACCATTAAAAAAGGAGCCCTTTTGACTCCTGTTTAGTCATGTTTACAATCTATTTTTGGACGAAATTTCAATAATTACAATAAATGTGTCAATGGCAGCTAAACGCTGCACTACTGGACGTTAACAACAACAATCAGCTAACGCTGAAATGATTGACGTTTCACAAATAAAGATGAACGTGAGCAAAGCTCTCGTTATCAATTTCCACTCTTGAGAGCGAAAATTGATATTGCTCGTCGCCCCCAACTAATATATAGAAATCAAAAGTGGAGGCGCTCCTCACAAAAAAACACCCCTCCTTCATCCAATGTATCGCATAATATCAACGTTTCTAGCAATTGAAGGAGGCGTAAGCTTCGCTACTAATGCTCCGTTATCTTTTTTTCTTCTTCATATCTCTATCGAGATACTCGAATAAAAAAATCTACCGTTTGCAAAGTGCTCAGGGCTTCTAGCAGCCTTGAAATTTCCATTTTGGGAAAAGCACCCAAAATAAAAATCTTCAAGACCCCTAGAATTAATTTTTCACCATATTCAACTAAGCAAACAAGTTTGCAGTTGAAAAGGTGACGTTTCGTTACTCTCCACTAAAAATTAAGGTTCCGTGACCCTAATTAAATTCATTCGGATAAAAACACTCCGAATAAATTTAATTATTGTCTCATCAAGAACCTTAATCATTTTTGAGAAAAGCACTCAAAAATAATTAAGAACCTTGCTGATGGAACCGCCTTGCTTACGCCTAACTTTTACACGTAAACCTATTGGAAAAAAGCATTCCAATAGGCTCACTTAGTAAAAGTTCCCCCTAAATCCCCGTTGGGGACTTCTACCACCAAACCTCCGACATCGGAGGCTTCTCTCCCAAACCCTCTCAAGAGGGCTTCTCCCCAACCCCTCAAGGGGCTTTCAACAGTCGCCTTTGGCGACGAATACAACGGATGAAGTTTAACGTAGGAATGAAATCAAATCTCTAATGATGTTTCTGTCATTCGTAGCAACAATCGAGGTGATAATCATGGCATTTGTAAAAAGAATTTTTATGAAAACAAAACAAGCAGAAAAAAGTAAAGCTGAAAAAAAGGGTAAAAAAACGTCATCTAAAAAAGGAGCTAAAAAAGAAACAACTAGCCTAAAAACTGATAGCAAAAAAAATCATTCTAAAATAGCTAGTAGCTCAACCACTCAAACCACAAGTAGTTCTACTAAAAGTAAAAATCCTAGCACGAACAGAGGAACGTCAACCGCACAGAAAAATAAATTTAAGGAATTAGGACTTAAAATGCCTTGTTGGTTAAAATGCGATTACTCAGCTTTTCATGCGTTCAAATGTGTTGGACACATGACTAAAGACCAATTAAAACAAGCAGGATTATCAAATCATCGTCAGAAGTTATGGCGACAATCAGGACTTATTAAAGAAGTTTTTAAAAATCAAAATGATGGAACACGAATTGTTGCTTATGAAATGACTCAAAAAGGCTACAATATTGCCCGAAGTGAAATGTTTCTAAGTGGTTTTTACACTCCACAAACTAGAGCTTTAGAACACGATATTAAATTAGCAAGTGATTACCTAGCAAGAACTGATGAAGAACGTGAGAGCTGGATGACCGAAACAGAATTGCGAAATGCGTTTATTGCTAAAGTAAACTCAGGTGAATTTGTTAAGGAACAAGGAAAAGATTATTCATCATGTGACGGTGCTTATGTTGATTCCGTAAGTGGTGAGTTAATCTTTTCAGAAGCCATTGGGCGTGGTTATACCGCAAGTATGATTACCGCAAAAGAGAATTTTGCAGAAGTTTTTGGTGGAACTATCCGTAAATATTAATCCAAGAAATGAGGTGATTAAAATGACGATTGAAAATCAAACGATTGAGCATGAACAGGTTGAAGAAGTTAAACCTAAACGAAAATATAAAAAAAGAGCGTGTGCCTTACGTAAAAAAACGTGTGAAAAATACGATAAGTTATTAAACCTAATCAATTTACAAGGCGATTACATGATGCTACAAGCACATTTTATCTATCTAGCTGTTGTAATGGATTATACGACTCTTGCTCAACTACAAAATGATATTCTCCCCGATATGAAGAGAATGGGTCTTGTTAAAACTCAGTACGTAGGTGGAACACAAGCCGTCATGTTAGTTTTAAAAAAGACTGCCGTTAGGCACGTTAAGGGGTTAGAGTCTTCAAAAAATGCTTTTTCAGTGAAAGAGTCATCATCGGACTTCCCTAAATTGCTGAATATTATGAAAATTGATTATCTGATTGAAACCATTATTCCTCAAATTGAAGAAGTTAACAGTGAGGTAGCTGAATTTCAATTAAATATGGAAACATTAAAAGAACACCTAGAAGATTCTTTTTCTACACTTCTTTTAAAACAAAAAGACGAACCACATTATTATCTTAATCTTTCAAGAAGCCGTTTAGGTGAGAATAAAGATGTTTACCGCACACTTAAAGAAATCAGACGCTACTCTATCTTTAATTTAGCACGTCAAAAAAAATCTCTGAAACAAGGCATAACATTAAGCAAAGCGGAAGAAACGGCACTGGATTATCACGAAAATCACTATACTAACGGCTACAATAGTAAGGAATATCAAGCCATTGCACTCATTGACCCTGCTAAAAAGACTGAATACAACTATCAAGGTGGTAACAACCATAAGCCTAAAAAAAATCAGTTCTGCGAAGAAAAATTAATCGAATACGAAAGACTTCCGACTGACCCTCGCTTAATCATCACACACTTTCAAAAACAAAACCTATATGTTGAAATGATTTGGATGGACGGAGTAGATTTAGTCATGTTTAACACAAAAAGAAGTTTATCTAGCACCTACATTAAAAACCTATTAGAGTCAATATACATGACGTTCATAATGGTTTACGGAGCAAACTTTGAAACACATTTAAAAATTTACTTCTTCAATCAAGAGCAAGTTGATGCCTTTAATCGTCAGTGGTATAGACTAAAAGATAAATTAACAATCTATCAGCATAATGCTACTAACCTAACCGTAGAAGCGATTAACATGGAAATTGAAGATGACTATTTAGTTACTTCAACTAAATAACAAATTAAAAAGCAGTTAGGAAATAGTGAATAATCGACTATCTCATTATTTGATTTGTCGTTACTTGCTCCACTTCCACCTGCTTTTTTCTTATTTTTAAAAGATTACGTATCACTAAAACCATTGAATACGCCCTAAAATTTCGCTATTTCTTCGCAAAAAAAGTCTACCTCCCAATTTCCACCCACTCCCCTCAAAGCCTAAATCTGATTTTTTAACCAAAGTCACCTCATAGGGTGGGTTAATTTTGAGTTTGATTTAGAAATTTCTTTTCGACGCTCGTAAGAGTTGGAAATAATTATAGTTTAAGAGTTGGAAACGTAGCATAAAGAGGTAACAATCATAAGTAATTTCAAATGAAATTTTAAAAATGAAAGGATGAATTAAATGAAATTAATTTTTAAGTCAATCAACAAAGGAAATGTGAAAGAATTTTTTGAATCAGTTAAATCATTTGAGAAACTAGACGAGGTTGGTCTTGCGTATGATTATGACGTTGAGGACTTCTTCCTTGCTCCAACATCTCCTAACCATGATTTAGTCTTATTTTCGCTAGGAAAATACGTTAAAGCTAGTGGAGAGGTTGATTATGAAAAATTCTTTAGTGACTTTTACAGTGAATGTTACAAAATGAAAATTCATTTAGGAGAAGCGGTCTAACAACCGCTTTTTTTATTGTTTTAAAAAAAATAAAAAAATTATTTTATATAATTTTTTTATCCATTTGGCAAGGTTTGAAATGCAAATAAATCTCATGTTTAATGTCTACCATACAATAAATAAAAAATGGAGGTGGTAAGCATGGATGCTTATAAGTTCAACAGTCTTGAAGAATATGTGAAAAATGAATCCAGACATTACTATAATCTATCATACAGAGGGATTAAGAACTCGGAAATCAAACAATTTTGCGAGTCAAAAGGGATAAAAGTTAAATCAAGAGATAAAAGAAATGATATGCTTGATAAACTGTTTGAAACAGATGAATATGTGATGGAGTTCTATGAAGAATTTAAGGAGTATATCTGCGTCAGTTTCTTCGATTATTCTGAAAGATTTGGGATAAGTAAAAGTCAGTATAATCAACTCAAAAAGGCTAATTTCTTTGAGATTGACGGCTATTTTGAAGTCAAGGCACGTTACGGATGGATAACAGTTCCAGCTCTATCGGCTAAACAGTTCTTTAATATGACGCAGGAAGAGATTAATTTAGCATTAAATAATAACCAAGAGTCATTATTTTAATTTTTAAAAAGTGGTTTTTAGACCGCTTTTTTTTTATTTTCCCCAACAAAAAAATGCCTCAAAGAGACATTTAATCTATCATTCATTCAGACTTTTAACGCCATGCGAAATCGCTAGTCGTTAAAGCGTATGCGAGTGCTTTTAAAAATATGACAAATCGCCTAATACCTTGTGTTATCACACTTAATCTCACACTTTGTTATACATTTTTGTACTACAAAATAAAAAGACACTATCAGTGTCTAGTAAAACGGATATATAGTTTCAATGGTTTCTCCTGCGTTGAAGTTGGAAGTCTTGTTACCAGTGTCATGAAGAACTATCTCATTGTTCTTATCCAAGTAGTAGCCACAACCACTTTTAAAGTGGAGGTTACTATCAATCTCATTGAGTTTTAAATCTAATAGGTAGCTTTCATCTGTTTCTAAATCAATCATTTGGGTAATTAATCCGCCCTGACTGTTTTGCGAAGAGAAATAAACGTGTGGTTCTGAACTGTTACTGTTTAAAAGTTGAGCGTTAACTGACTCAAAAGCAATCGCATTAACTAACTCTAAATCTTCTAACTGATAAGAATATAGGAAGTGAAACGGTTCTGAACCCTCAATAACACTTAAAATTCCATTATTGATTGAAATACCTTTAATGTTATCAATCTCTATCAGCTCTTTAAGCTCATTTTGGGCGTTTGTTGAGTAAACCTTACTATTTGTTGCGAGATATACCTTATCGTCCCATACAAACCAATTAATGAGGTCTGATGGCAATTCTAAACGACTGACTTCCTTTTGCTCATTAAAACTTAAATTAATGAGTTCTTTTTTTGTATCGTTTAACAAATAAAGGTTTCCGTTTTCAAATCTAAAATCAGAAATTTCATTTTCATTTATTTCAGTTTTAAGTTGAAAGTTACTTGAATTTATTATTTTATCTTTAAACTTTTTAATTTCCCTTATCTCAATTCTATCTGTTAAAAAATCCATTAAATAAAACGTATTGGATTGTTCATTGCTAACAACCAAGTCCGCATTTAACTCTAAATCTATCCCTTTTTCTTTTTTCGTATCAAAGAGAATGAGGTCGTCACTGGATGTCTTCAATAGCAAGTAGTTAGCCCCTTTAACGCTCCCGAATAAGCGTCTATACATTGAGTTGTTCGATGTGTCTAACACATTAAATACAAGCATAATAACCATAACAACAATGGCTATATCAACCATAAGAAACAGTGAACAAGAAATAAAATCCTTTTTTCCGTTAAATACTTCCTTACACCTAGTAAACATTAATCTCATAAAATCACCGTCTCTTTTATTTGTTTTTTAGCATTAAAATTTTAGCAAATATAAAATAAAATTTATGTAAAAACATCTGATTAAAGATGTTTAAACACTTAAAATAAATGTTTGTTGAACATTTTGATAGGTTTTTAGTGAAAATACTGGTTTTTCGTTCAATTCCGAGACCACTTTTAGTCAAAAAATAAAAGTGTTCAAATTTTAACACTTTAAAAAACATGGTAATACCAACGTTTATCGGCATTTTAGAAGAATAAAAAACAAAAAGTGTTAAAAAAGTGTTCAAAAAATATTTACAAAGTGTTAAAAAAGTGTTAAAATATAATCACAAGATAAGCGGTACGTAAAAAAACATCTCAAAAACCGCTGGGGAGGATTAGAAATGTATCAATTTAGTAAAGATTTAATTCATATATCAGTCGATTCTGGTAAAGGGGGAACAAAGTATTGCTACTTAAACCAAAAATCTGAACTTGCAACAGATGTTATCATTACAAACATTGAATCTGCTAGTCCTAATGAAGAAATTAAAGGTTCTTGTGATGACGTTGTTCTTGATTTAGGTAATGATAAAACTAAAAGATACTTCGTTGGTGACAGAGAAGGAAATGTTGTGATTGATAGTGACAGTACGAAGTTAATGGAGAAGCATGAGATTTGTATTTATACAGCTATCGCACGAGTTTTAACTCAACATTTAGATTTAGAATTAACTCAAGAAGTTGAAACTGAACAAGGGAAAGAGATGGAACTTATCACTCACAAAATCTCTTTAACGGTCAACGTTCCTTTACATGAATTCAGAGATAAACTTACTAAGCAAAAATACGTTGAAAAATACGAAAATAAAGAAATTACATTAACAATCAACAAAAACAAGGTTAAATTCCATATCGTTAATGCGTCTGTTTTCTACGAATCTCAAGGAGCAATCATTCGTAACAACCAGTTAATCAATCAAAATGATGAAATGCACAATGTTTTAGTTATCGATTGCGGTAGCCGTAATGATACTCATGTTCTTTTTAACAACAAAATCGTTCCAGTTAAAGGGAAAAACACAGTAGGTAGAGCAGGAATCCACTCTGAACTTGCTAAATTTGCCTCAGAACTGTCTGTTCGTACTGGTGATGACTTTACAGTTGGGTTAATCGAGTCTGTTCTAGTCGGAAAAACTACATTAAAAAATATCACTCGTGATGAATTAATTGAACAATTCGCTCCATACGCTTTAGATGTTGCTAAAAACATCCTTAGAACAACTAAAACTTTACAAGTGAGCAAGAATAACACAGATATTCTTTTTACTGGTGGAGCATCTGTTGTGCTAAGAAAACAACTTCAAGAGGTTTATGAGCTTGATGGTGGAGATGACAAAAAGAATGGATATAGTGTATACTTCTCGGCAGACCCACGCTTTGATAACTGCAAAGGGGCACTAATCAAGGAGTTGAGTAAACTTGTCTCTTAATAAAAAAGATAATAAAAAAATAAGTGATGACGCTCAAGGGTGGCGTACATCACTTTATTTCGCACCAAGCGAAGAGGATTTATTTGAGTTTGTAAATTCTCAAGACATGAAACGAAATAAATTCATTATTACCTTAATCAGAGAGGCTTATGAGCGTCAAAATACTGATACAACAAGCCATTCAGATACTTCAAACATTACGAATGAAGAATTATTAAATGAAATTAAGTCTTTAAAAACTTTTATAGAGAACCATTCATTTAAAATTGATAATATGGAAAAAAATGAAGTTAAAGACGTTGTTGAAGAGGTAGAAGAATCTAGTAACATTTTACAAATTGCGGACGACATGGAATTGTTAAAACAACAATTTTCAGATGATATGGACGATTTATAGGAGGAAAAATAAATGAAAGATATTAACACATTAACTTTGGAAGAAATGGTTGAATACATCATGACAATAGAGATTGACGACGAGGAACTACAATCAATCTAATAACTTTTAAAGCCCTATATGGGCTTTTTCTTTTTAGCACAATTAAATATCAAGATTACCTAACAGATAGGCTTAAAACGGCTTAAAATTGGCTTTAAAACATAAAAAAAGAAACCTCAGTTCTTCGAGGTTTCTTATCGTTTTCTATTAAATTGAAGTTTTATATTAATAATTGAATAGTCCGTGCGTTAAAAATATTGATAATGTGATTTGGAGTTTGGTATTATGAATGTATAAAATTAAAAAACTTTCCGATAAAACGCAAAAAGACGAGCCCATCTCGCCAAAGTTGTACTCGTCTTTTTCAAAACAGAAGTGATTCACTTCAATCTTATTTTAAATAAATTGATATGACTATTGTATAAAATTTTGTCGTGAATATCAATATTTTAAACGACATAATCTAATAAAGTCTTACTTTTTTTTAAAAATAGGCGAAGTGAGTCCCTCTGTTTATCCATTTTTTGGCTTTTGTCGGATATATAGGGGGCATTTTTTATGCAAAATAATGAAATTGGCAATTTTAAAAACGAAGTAACGTTATGCGATAAGCATTTAGTTCATTCAAAACCAAAGGATTTTGATGTACGACAAATCCAAATGAAGAAGAACTCGGTCATTAAAGAGGTTACACCTCAGCTACTAGGGGAGTTGATGACGACAGGGCATAGTATTCACTATGCTGTCTGCACGTTTGAGGTTGTTCCGACTGGAACATTTGATAAGAATGGAAATCCTGAGTATATCGAGGGGAAAAGACCGTCATTTCAAGATAAGTCAGCTTTACACGCTAACGTCTTTGGAATCGACATCGACCACGGAAACTTTAGTGTAGAAGATATTTTAAACAAAAGCATCGTGAAACCTGCGGTTATTCATGAAACTCATTCATCAAAAGAGGGAGATAGACGTTATCGTGTTTATTTTTTCGCTAACGCTAACGTAGAGTTTTCTCAACTTAGAACAATGAACACCATTCTAAACCTACCGTTCTGGGATGGGTTATCTGATTGTGAAACAGAGTTAGTTGATAAAAGCTGTATTAATGAGAGTCGAGTGTTTTATAGTGGTTCAAAGTTAATTTTTACAGAGAATACTTATTTTAATCCTTTTGACTTATTAAACAATCAAGCACTAGTAAACCATTCACAACAAGTCTTAGAACGTGTCGCATTAGCGAATAGCAGACGTTTAAAACGAGGAAATATCGTTAAAAAAGCCTTTAACAATCAGTTAATTTCAAAGGAAGAATACAATGCATTCATGTCTAAACACACCCAAGACAAACATAACGTGGTTGCGTGGCGTGAAAATATTGTATTTGCTTCAAAGTTAGAGAAAGAACTTGAAATTTTAGAATCTGAAAAGCGTGAGGCAACTAAGCGTAGAAAAACTAAAGTCGACGATAAAACAGGTGAAGTGACGCAGGATACAAAATCAACCGTAGCAGACTTAACTAATAGCGACTTTTTAGATGTTGTGTTGGCTAATCTAAAGTCTCTAAACAAAGATGGAATTGAGCAATTAGATTTCACTGAAGCAGAAGAATTTATTCATAAATTAGATTTAGATGACATTATTGGCGTAAAAGTAGGGGAGAGGTTTTTGTGCCCGTTCCACGTTGATACAACCCCGTCAGCTTCATTATTCTCAGCACGTAAAGGAAATATTATGTTTAAGTGTTTTACGGATTGTACAGAAACACTAGACACAATGGGGTTCTTAAGAAAACTAATGAATGAACATGGAGTATCTAACAACTATTATGAAACAATCCGTGTCATTTTAGAGGTTATGGGGATTACGCTAGGAAATAAGTATCAAGACCAAGTTTACCTACAATTGGTACATTTTCAAAACTTCCTGACTGGTAAGCAACCAAGAGTGGATAATGAGGGTAAAATTATAAACAGAGAGTCGTTAGATGACTTAACCATGTGGATGCACCGACATAATTTATTTGTTTTTATGTTTGGGTTCTTACAGTTAGCCTTTTATTTTGCTCCTAAAAAGCCAGTTAAAATAACTGGTGATGGTGCGGTTATTTCTGTTTCACGCAGGTCACTATATACGTACCTTAACGGGCAAGGAATAATAGGTGTTAGAAGTGAGGGAAATTGTGCAAACAAAGTTAATGTTCTAGTATTCTTAGGATTCTTAGAGAAAGTTCATTTTGAAGAACTGAATGACGGTGTAAAAAAAGATTTATTAGCTTCTAAAAAAGAGATTGAAGATGAAATAAACTATAAACGAAAACTTAAAAATAAGAATTCAAACAAAGAAATTGAAGACATCTCTATTGCCCACACATCTTATTATGAATTTAAACCTATCAATAGTTTTACGTGGAAAGAAGCTGAACGACGAATGAAATTTTTCGTTGAACATGGGTGTAAAGTCTCAACATTCAATGCAAAACAACTAGCATATTTATTATCTCTTGATAAAGCTAAAGAAGTTTATATTCAAACAGGCGAAGAAAATTTAACTTTAAACAAGAGAGATAATAGATTTATCACTGAAACAGAAAAAGCGGTAAATAAAATTTTAGTTAAACGACGTTATTTCACAGAAGCGGAATTAATCGCTCAAATTGATGTGAAAAATAAATATTTCAAGAAAAAAGATAAGGAAGTTTTAGCGAAAACTTTATTTCCTGGCTTTTTTGAGAAAAATGGATTCCAAATCATCTCAGTAAACAAAAATACTCGTGAAATTTACGATATATCCGAAAAATATAAATCAAATTCACGCGTAATTGCGAAGTAGTCTCTCAAAGACTACTTTTTTTATAATTCACACAAAAAGGGGGGAAATTTTGTTCACTCGACACCCTTCAAACGTCGTCGTATCAATGGTTTCAGCCGTTTCAAATTCTGTGGGACCGTTATTAAGAACAAAGACTTAATAATGGTCCTATGGCGATTGAACAGCCTCTCAGCCCAAGAAGAACTAAGGGTTGAGGCACTTTCAAAATAGAAAATTTCCCCCCTTTGATATTTAGGCTCAACTTTAGTTGGTTGTTAGATTCATGGTTAACAGTGCTGTTCTCGGAGATGGATGTTCAATCGTGACACTAAATAAAAGTTTTAAGGCTAAGATAAGTGAATTTGCTTATCGTTCTAAGATTAGGTGTAATCTTAACTTTTATTTCGTGTCGTTTAAAAATACCCAAAATGACTTCGCAAAAATGCTCATAACCGTTGGTGTTATCATGTTTTTGAGTGAGTTGTCGATGATACAATAATAAAGAAAGTATATATATATTCTCTTTATTATTGTACCATCCACAAACTTCTTAAAACTCCAAGTTCTTCTTGGGCTTGAGGCACTTCTGAGAGCGCAATTTTGGGTATTTTTTAAACTAAAGTTATTAGATAAACTTAAAGTTTATTTCATTAACTGGTTTATTAGATTCATAAGCAATGGCATCCAAATACTTTGTAAATGTGTAAGTCCTAATGACCGTATATTCTCTGAGTTCTAATGAATGAGTGCTATCAAATGTGACGTCAATCACTTCATTATCTTCAATAAAAAAACAGTGGCGGTTAAAATAACGTCGTCTACTGCCAGTCGTAAATCCAACAGCAATTAAAATTTCTTCATGAAACAGTTTCAACGACAGTTCGTTATTATGCATTAATGCCTGATACACATTTTCAAAACTTTTATTATTTTCTAACCAAATACAAGTTCTTTGTTGCAGTTCTATGGACTTTGATACGTTGGCTTTGTAGATTTGCATAATAAAAATCACCTCATTAAAATTATGAACATTTGTTCGATAAAAATAAGGTGATTTTTTTATTTGAGATTAATCCAACGCCATACATCCGTCATTGATTAGTTCAGTTCTAATTGTTTCAGTTTCAATGTCTAGGTATTCTACTAGTGCTGGTTCTAGGTGATACTTTTTAAGTGCGTCGATGTATTCGTGATAATCCATTAACTTGATGATTTTATATTCGATGTTGCTACGTTCATGAAATGAGCTTAATAGGGTAGCGGTAGCATCAATCATGACGTGGCGTTCTACATCATAAAAACAAGCGTGACGAACATATACATCCTGCTTGTCAAAAACACGAAAGAAACAATAAGCTATCTTCCATTTGCCTGTTGCAACGTTAGTGAGAACGTCATCATCATGCGATAGCAAGTTAAATGTATTGTTGTAACAGTATTTCTGCTCAACAATCTCTTTATTCTTTTCAAACAATTCAAGACTAGCCTCTTTATCTATCAGTAATTTCAACTCAATCACTTCCTTTTTCATTCATAATAACAGAATTTTAGGCATTCGCAATCAAAATGAGCGATTTTAAGCCGTTTTAGGCGTTCTTTTTGAGATTCTAGTATTATTTATCACCTTACCGCCTATCGTCGTTTCTAGGGCGATTCTGAGCTTTTCAACACTATTCTCTCACGATTCAAGATATAGAGATTATTCCCTGCTCCTAAATCACTTATTTATGGAAGTTTGCTTTACTTCTTGAAACGTAATGTTTAATAAGCAATAATTGAATGTTTTAATATACTTATTATCTTAAATTAAAACATTTATATACGGTAAATAAACATAAACTTAATGTCTATCAAACATTTTTATTTTTATATAAAAACATTGAATAAAAATTCCCAAATAGATAAAACTATTTTTATAGGTGGCAATCGTGATATAATTATAAATATAATTAATTGTTTTAAAACGGAGGTGCAGGATTGAACATATTAGAAAAGGAAACATTGACACAGAAAGATATAGACCAGATAAATACGCTGTTATCAGACCCTAAGTGCGATACTTTAAAGAAAGTTGTTAGAAAATTAATGGGCAACGAAGCCAGTCCAAAAGACGTAACTGATAAGTACCGAGAGCTATATGCGAAGATAAAAGACAGTGGATACAAATCGAATCCAACCACTAAACTTTATGAGTTAAATCGTGATACGAAGAAAACTAATAAAGAAAACAAGAAACCAAAAAGTGAAAAACAAGAAGTTAAAGTTGCTAAAAATGAGCCAGTAAAAGAAGAAAAGAAGAAAGTTGAAACACCCAAAGTTGCAACAACTAAAACTGAAACGCCTAGTAAAAAACCACGCAGAACTAAAAAGGAAATCGAGGAAGAACGAACTAAAGCGGAGTTTGAGGAAAACATAAAGATAAATCCGTTGCGATTAATTTCTTCGACTGGAAACGAAATTACAGATAAATTATTCTATTCGTCAAAAGATAAAACGACTGGAACTGGCGTTTACTTACTACCTTCAGTTGTTAAAGATTTTAGTCTGATAGAAGAAGCATTTAACCACGTATATAATTACAAATTAATAGATGCAGCGATTCAATTAACATGCTCATATAAAAGTTACATAATGGAGTCAAACGTGTTTATGAATTTCCTGAATTTAATTAATGAAGATAAATCATCGCTAAAAAAAGAAGAAGCTAGACGCAAGAAAGAACTAGCGGAATATCAACAAAAATTAGATAATGGAGAAGAAGTTGAAAAACCTAAATTCCCGCCTCTGAAAAAACAACTTAACTTGAAGCTATCACAGACGGCAAGTGATAATTTAGACATCTTATGCGATAACTTCTCCATGTTTACGAAATCAGAGGTCATCAACTTATGTATGTTTGCCTTATCCGAATCCGCTAAAACGACATTCTTAAAAAAGTAAAAGGAAGATTAAAATGAACACACCAATCCCAATCAACAAAGATAAAATCAGAGCAGAATATGAGGAGTTAATAAACCAGTTGCTTGACGACACGATTGACGCTAAGGAGAAAATCGAGATTGTTAAATCTATTAACTTCCTAACAGAAACGACATTTGCTAAATGTCTAGCGAACAGTGATTACGTGGAATTTAACGACTTAAGAGAGATGGATTAATTTCTATCTCCTTTTATTATTGTTTAAAAAAAAGAAAACAGATATACTTGTGTATTATATAGGACACAAAGGAGGTTCTTTTCTCATGAATAGGACAGATGAATTTTTTCCTAAGCACATTTTAACCAAAATAGAGGTTGTTAGAGATGATGACGGGAACATCGTTAGGGATAAGAATGGCAATGTTAAAACCGTTACGGTTAAAGATTACGATAGGCTTTCAAAGATTTTTTTAGATAAGTTAAATAGTGGCTACGACATGACTTCGCTTGAAGCGTTAGAGTTATTAGATGTTGATAGAGATTGGCTTTTAAACAACTTTAGAGAGGAATTTGATTACTTTATCGTGCCACAAGGCGTAGTTGGATATGCCTTGAAGTTGACCGAATCAGCAGATTTTGTGGCTAAGATTTGCAAAAAGTATAAGATTGGTTCAGAAGAAGCCGAATATGCACTTCATTTTAAAAGGATGTTTATTAATCGCCAGTCATTCTATGAGTTTATCCTTAAACATCTAAAGATTACTGAGTCATTGAGTGTCGTTACAATCGAGAACGAAGAGGTTAATCAGCTACCACATCACGTTCTCACCGCACTTAAAAATGAGTTTTTAGTAAAGAACCAGTTTGCTACTTTTGATAAGAAAACTAAGAAAATTAAGCATATGCAGGGAGTTAAATACTCAGATTTAAACCAAGATACGTTTGATTTAATTCTTAATTATGACTATAACTCAGTTGAAAATCATGGTTTAAAATCACCTAACACCCTTAAAGAAGAGATGTTGCTTTTTTATCGTGAGCGAAATCGTCTCTTAATGGTTTCAAATGAGCAATTAAACCGAAAACTAAGTGATGAATTAGGGCTAATCAAGTTCTCAATCGTGAGGGAAAGTGCGGAACGTCACCCGGTTCGATACTTTTTAAAAGCACCAGTTAAGGAACAATTAGAAAATGATAAGTTCAACTTCACCGTATCGGCTAGATTTGATGATAGGTTAGAAGAAATCGCAAAATACTTCACTGCATATGCTTTAAATTATATTAAGGAAAAAGAGGAAGAGAAAAATAAATCCAAAAAGAAATAGGCTCATTAACTAGAGCCTATTTTTATTTTTAAAAAAAGAAAAAAGGGGAGTGGTTAATGTTTGTGTATTATATAGGACACAAGAGGGACGCTCTTTTCTTTTTTTTCTTTTTTTAAGGACAACAAAAAGTGTTGGTTCTAACCAACACTTAACACACATATAAATTAATATCGATTAAGTGTTGGTTAGATTGTTGTTAGGCTACGATTGAAAATCAGCGTATGTACAGTCTGAAACCATCAATAATAAAGCATTTTTAAAAGGACTTTAAAATAAGGGAGAGGGCGATTGGGATGTTGGGATTTATGTTATTAGCAGGGGCGTTCTTTGTGACGTGTTGTTGGCTAGATGGTGGAAATAATAAGGAGGCAGATTTAATTAATTCAATCCTTAAAGACAATTTAAACAAAGATGGAAAATATGCTTATATCAAGCATTGTGAGGGTGAGTCTTACTATATTGAACTTCCTTTTGGCTTTGAGTTTGGGCAACTTCAAAAAATGCAAGGGAAGATTGAGAATGCGATTAAAAGGCGTGTACTTATCATAAATGAAGATTTTAATTATTGCATTAGGATAGTTGAAGAGGTTAAAACTGAAACATTAATCCCATTCCAGCTCGTTGACACGAAAGAAAAAGAGGGAATAAAACTGGCGATAGGAATGACTGGAAATGAGTTAGTTTATGTTGATTTTAAGTCGGTTCCACATATGCTGATTGCTGGAGTCACAGGATTTGGGAAGTCGGTTTTCATCAAGTCACTCATTCTTCAAATCATTCATAATTATCCCGATTGTGAGTTGGCATTGTTTGATTTTAAAGCAGGAGTTGAGCTTTCATGTTTTAAAA
>NZ_JAGAVR010000052.1:0-19441 GCF_017941855.1 Turicibacter sp.
GAGACTATGCTAGCCAGTTGCCGAAGAAAATCTATTCTTTGTTCGTCATAAATTGATTAAAACTAACATGATGTTGATTAGTTATGAACTTTTTGTGGTGCTTAAATTAGATGGTAACTACCCTTTAGGGTAGTTTTTTGTTTTCTTAGGCAGGAATAGTTTTCTTAGTCACATAAGAGGCGAATATTCCATTATTTTATTGAATAATCCTTAAAAATTTTCCAAGGGGGACGAAGTATGAAAAAACAACTATCAGCTATTTTAGCAGTATCATTGATAGCATCTAACTTTTCACCAATGATCGACATTTATGCTAGTGAATTAGCAAAAGAAACGGTAGTCGATTTAAATGAATCAAAAAGTATGCAAAGTGTTACAGCAACAATTACGCCATTTACCTTAACAAATTATCGTAACTTTGAATCGTATAATGAACAATTTAAAATAGCAACTAGTCAAATTAAATCGATTACGAATAACGGGGGACAGTATTCATCAAGTTCAATTGATAAAGCAATTGATGGAAATTTATCAACTCATTGGGAAACCGGAAAGCAGAATAATTCTTCCTTTAAAAATGAAGTTGTCTTTGAATTTGAAGAAGTTGAATCCATTAATCGTTTAATCTATGCGACTCGACAAGATTCAGCAAAAGGTAAAGGATTTCCAACTGAATTCGAAATTTATGGTTCTTTAAGTGGAAGCGATGAAGATTATCAATTATTAGTAACGGGAGAACATAAAACAACAGGAGATCTTTTAGAATTTAAATTTCCAACGATGACAGTAAAAAAAATTAAATTTGTTTTTAAAGAAGCTAATCAAAATTGGGCGAGTGCTTCAGAATTTTGGTTCTATAAAGAAGATGCTATTCTTGAACAAATGAATGAAATGTTTACGAATGAATCAAAAAATGAATTAAGTTCCCATGTTGATACACTTGAAAAATTAAATGAATTCGAAGCCACAGTGATGAATCATCCTTTATACGATGAGTATAAAGAAGATTTTAATAATGCACGAGTTTTACTTGAGAGTATGGAAGTTGTTTATATGAATGCGATTGTATCTAAATTCACTTCATTAGCGGATGAACGATTAGAGGCATATGACGAGTTATATAAAATTCCTTCTGAAAAAATTACAAGTATTACAACAAATGGTGGGCAATACGCATCGAATGATATTACTAAAGCAATTGATGGTAACTTCAATACTAACTGGCATTCAGGAAAACAAAATACATCAACTCATACAAATGAAGTGATTGTGACCTTGGATGAATTAACAACAGTTAACCGAATCATGTATACCAATAATCGTTCACGCGGTTTTGCTCAAGAATTTGAAATTTATATTTCAAAAACTAGCCAGGGAGAAACGTTTGAAAAGGTAACCAGTGGACAAATGTCAATTGATACGAATCATACGATGGAAATATTATTTAATCCAACAGAAGCACGTCGAATTAAATTTGTGTTTACTAAGGGATATGAAGATTGGGCAGTTGCCTCTGAGTTTGGAATTTATAAACAAGATAGCTTATCAGAAATGATGAATCGATTATTCGTTGATCCTTCAATGAGTGAAATCACTCCTGAATTTGGAACTCTTGGTGCACTTAATTCCTTGATCGAATTATCAAAAAATCATCCATTTGCGGACGAATATCTTGAAAAATTAAATTTAGCAAAAGAATTAATAGAATTTGGTGTTATTCAATCCGGAACATCAAACGTGTCAAAGTTTACACCTTTCTATACGGATTATATCAATCAGTATGATGAGCAATTTCGTGTAAACATTTCTAATATTAGTAATAATGGTGGAAGTTATGGTGGAGCAGCAATAAATTATGCGATTGATGAAGATGTAACAACTCACTGGGAGACAGGAACCCCTAATAGTGAAACATTTAAGAATGAAGTCGTATTAACTTTAGATAAAGCAACCGAAATCGATCGTTTAACCTATAAGGCGAGAACAATTAATAAAGGATTTCCAACCAAGTTTAGTATTTATATTTCACCGGTCGGATCAGGGGATAATTTCCAAAAAGTTTCAGAAGGTGGTTATACTGTTACAAATGATATGTTAGAAATCAAGTTTGATTCGACCAAAGCAAAACGTATTAAATTTGTCTTTGAAGAGGCTTATCAAGATAGACCATCTATTGGAGATATTCGCGTTTACAAAGAAGATACTGTCTTAAATCAAATGAAAAACTTATTTACGGATGGATTAATGGATACCGTATCTGAAGCGTATAATACGATTGAAAAATTAGCAGTGTTAGAAGCAGAGGTTGAAGGACATCCGTTAGCAACTGTTTACTTAGAAGAGATTCAAATTGCAAAAGATATTTTGAACGGGGAGTTACAAACTATTAAAACAGTTGTTGCCGAACAGCATGGGGATCGTAATGCTCACGCCAGTCAAAATTTAAAATTTGGATTCGGGGATAACTTCCAATCAACAGGAATTGTTGCTTTAGCAGGTAAAGAAATTACAGTTTATGTGGATGCAGAGCCTGGACAACCGCTACCACAATTAGTTTTTTCACAGCAAGAAGGAAGTTTTGCAAATTGGGGAAGAACAGTTAGCTTACATATTGGGAAAAATGTTATTACAGTACCGACAGTTTCACAAAATGATGGATGGTATAATCATAGTGTGACCCCTGGTGGTGCCGTTTATATTTTAAATCCATATACAGAGGAACAACAATCTAAAGCTCCTATTATCCGATTCGCTGAGGGGGTTGAAAAATTCCCAATGATGGATGCTAATACAAATGAACAAGAATTTTTAGACTTACTAAAAGATTATAAAACTCGTCTAGATGCAGATAAGGCCGCTAATCCAGATGTAATGGATCGTCAAATGATTGATGTCGTTGAAGTTGTTTCTGATCACCTAGTATTCACTGGGACAGCAACGGGGGCTTATACAGCGTATATCGAGCAAGAATTTGGCCCAATGAATACCGTTAATATGTACAATGATCATATGGACATGGTATTTGATTACTTAGGGTTAGACGGAAGTAGCCTGCAACATGATGTGAAGTATACACGTGAAAATATCCGTTTAGCACAACCATTTGGATATATGTATGCAGCAGGAAATCATATCGGTGTTCAAAGCGATGTGATGGTTTCAATGCTAACGAGCATTGGTGGATGGGGTGTTGACCATGAAATGGGGCACCGTTTAGATATTGGCGTTCGAACAATTGGAGAAGTGACGAATAACATGATTCCTCAGTTCTCATCATATTATTACAATAAACCAAATAAACGAATTCCATTTGAAAGCCACGTTTATAAAAATGTAATTGCAACAGATAATAACGCCTATTATGCAGGTGGATATTTTGAACAATTAGCAGTATTTTGGCAACTTGAAATGATCTATCCAGGTTATTGGGGGAAATTAAATAGCCTGTATCGTGAAAATAATGTCGTGTTAGATTCGAGTAATACAGCTAATGATAAATTAAATCAATTAGCTAAATATTCTAGTATTGCTTTAGAGTTGGACTTAACGGAACATTTTGAACGCCATGGATTCTTCGTGTCAGATGAAACAAAAGAATTCACTAGACAATATGAAAAACCAAATGTGAAGACTTGGTACGCTAATTATGATTACATCGAATACGAGGGAACGGGATTTGATGATAATGTCACCACAGCACTCAATCTATCGACATTATCAGATCAAATTAAACTCACATTCCATGTTAATCAAAGTGCCTCAAATGATGTCATGGGATATGAAATCTTTAAAAGTGGCGAATTAATCGGATTTACCTCAACTAATAGCTTTATTGATACCGAGGCCGTTATTGGCGAACAAGTTGAGTATACGGTTGTTGCTTATGATAAAACATTACACACAGCAACCCCTGTTAGCATTCAATCGCTATCACCATCGCTTCATGTACAGCAAGAGACATATACCATTAAACTTCACGAATCATTCAATCCAATGGACTTAGTGAAGGCAACAAACTATCTTGGAGAGGATATGACGGATTCAATTGTTGTCAGTGGAGCCGTTAATACGGAAGAAAAAGGAACTTACTCAGTTGAGTATACAGTCGAAGATCACGGAGTAACTGCAACTAAAACGATTCTTGTAATCGTTGTAAGTGACTATGATTACTTATCAGATTTACAGTGGTCAGACTCTAAGTTAGGTTATGGAACAATTCGTAAAACAGATATTAAAGGTCGTGTGAATGGAGACGTTAAAAACTTTGAAAATGGACTTCGAATTCATGCAACATCTAGTGTTACCTATGATTTATCAGACTTAGACTATGACTATTTTGAAGCCTTAGTCGGTGTGGATATGACCATCGTTGAACAAACCAATTCAAGTATTAAATTTGTGATTAAAGCCGATGGAGAAGTTGTAGCGACAACGAATACATTACGTCATGCTGATAATATGGTGGCGATTAAAGTTCCAATTCAAGGTGTAAATGAATTAGTAATTGAAGTCAATGATGCCGGAAATGGAAATACAAGTGATCATGGGGTGATTGCTCATCCTATTTTAACAACAAACAATGCTAAACCAAGCTTAACGGTGATGGATCAAACCTATTACTTAGGAGAAGCGGTTGATTTTAGGGCAGGATTAAATGCCACTGACGCAGAAGATGGAGATTTAACAGAGGAAATTGAAATCATTTCAAATAACTTTGAAGAAAATAAAGTGGGACGCTTTGAAGTGACTTACCGAGTTAGTGACAGCGATGGTAATAAGGTGGAAAAAACGGCTTATGTTGTTGTGTATGAAGATTTTACAGTAATAAAATCAAAATACGGTCAATTTAGTCAATTAGCAGCGTATAACGAAATGTTTAAAATTCCAGTCGCATCAGTTTCTAATAATGCCGGACATTATGGAAGTAGTGTGATTGCAAATGCAATAACATCAGATTTAAATGCGCATTGGGAAACAAATTCACCAAACAGTCCAACCTTTAAAAATGAAGTCGTGTTCGATTTAGGAACAAATTCGGATGTCGCAACGATGACGTATGCGGGGCGTCGTGGTGGAAAAGGATTTGCAACAAAATTTGAAGTTTATGTTTCAAGTGAAGCAACAGGAAATGACTTTATCTATGCCGGAGCAGGAACCTATACAGGAAATACTAATGATGTCATTCAATTCACTTTAAATCGTCAAGACGTTCGTCGTGTCAAATTTGTCTTCGTTGAAGCGAATCAAGGGTGGGCATCAATAGGAAATGTTTCATTCTATAAACAAGATGAGATTGCGAAAAAACTTCAAACTCAATTATTTACAGATGAAACACAAACAGAAGTGGCTGAAGCTTATAATACGTTTGAAAAGCTAAATGCTTTCAAAGAAGAAATTCAAGCAAGTTATCCAGCCTATGAACTATTTGAAGCCTACTTTGTCAAAGCAGAACAAGTGTTACAAGCGAAACTTCCTGTTTTAACTGTTGAAAAAGATATAGCGGTTAAAGTTGGGGAAACATTAGAAAATATAGCAGGTATTTATCAAGCCATCGATCAAGAAGATGGTGATATAACACCGTCTGTCATCGTGAGTGGATTAGAAGGCATCAACTTTAATCAACCAGGAGTGTATAGCATTCATTATAAAGTTGCAGACTCTGATGGTAATACAGTTGAAAAAACGCGCCATATTTCGGTTGTCAACTTAGAAGACTTCGACTACTTAACAGATTATGATTGGACTTCAGCTAAACAAAGCTATGGAAGTACAAAAAAAGATCAATCGGCAAGCTCAAATACATTACGCTTAACAAACGAAGATGGAACGGTTGCAACTTACGAACGAGGAATTGGAGCCCACTCAACGGCAACAATTATGTATGACTTAAGTGACAAAAACTACGATATTTTCTCAGCATATGTTGGGGTAGATCGTGCCATGCATGGAAGTGTTGGAAGTGTACAATTTGAAGTCTTTGTTGATAATGAATTAGCCTTTGATAGTGGGGTCATGAATTCACGTGATGCTAAAAAATATGTTGAAGTTAGCATCGCTGGAGCAAAACAACTTAAACTAGTCGTTAAAGATGGTGGAAATGGTGATGGATCAGATCACGCCACTTGGGGAGATACAAAACTACATTTTGCCAACAGTGAAAGTGTGGGAATTGATCGAACACAACTCGATGATTTACTAACAAGCATCAGTGAGTTAAATGCAAACCATTATACAGAAGCATCTTGGAGTGAATTAATCTCGGTTGTCACAAGGGTTAATGAACAATTAGCAGCGGGTTATACGCAAGAAATTATCAATGAATTAACAAATCAATTGGCACAAGCTTTAGAACAATTAATTGTGGCAACAAATTACGAATTATTAATTGAGTTAGTAGAGCAGGCGAACCTGATTGATTTAGAAGGTTATACAGAAGAAAGTATTGCCCTTTTACAAACGACTATTAATCAAGCAATGGAGATGCTTAAGGCGAATGATAGTCAACAAGCAGACGTCGATCAAATGATTGAAAAACTGCAATCCGCAATAAATGGATTAGAAGAAATAATCGATTTAACTCAAGTTATTGAGTTTGAAGATTCAATTTTAAAATCAGCTATCATTAGCCAATTAAATTTAGCAACAACAGAGATTACACTAGGGGATTTATTAAAATTAACTGAATTAAATGTGAGCTCTTCTCGTATTTCTAGCCTAAAAGGATTAGAGTATGCAAACAATCTAGAGACATTAGATATTTCATATAATGAAATTAAAGATTTGTCTCCATTATCTTCATTAACAAAATTGGTAAATGTTAAAATAGAATACCAAATCATCGAGGGTGGAATGTTAACCCCGCAAGATGGAAAAATTCAATTTAAATTCGATGTGATTAATCGAAAAGGTGAAAACCTATTGCCAATTTTATCTTTAAGAAATAATCGAACCTTCGAGGAGACGACACTTGAAACGATGATTGATGAGAATGGATTTATTACCATTGATGTTAACACATTAGACTCTGGTGTTTATACACTTTATGTTGGCTTCATTGATCACTTTGATGATTTACAACTTCAAGTTCTTTATATGTTCGAAAAGTAAAATCTAACAAATAACAAAAAAGAATCCAACTATTGGATTCTTTTTTGTTATCACTAAAGTAAATTGGATGAAATAAAAAGACAATTTAGATTTTATTTATCTTCGATTAAATGGTAAAATTGGTTTAATATTTTACGTTAGAAAAGAGGAATCACATGTTTGCACATCTAAAAAACAATAAAAAACTCCTATACAGCATCATGGCCTTTACCGTTGGATTAGCTTTGATTCTTGCCTTCAATCTCATTCAAAATCTTCAATTGATCATCGCAGCTATCAAAGAATTCATGGCTGTCATCACCCCTGTTATCATTGCATTTGCGATTGCCTACATCTTATGGAAACCAACCGTATTCGTCGAAAAAAATCTCCAAAAAATGACTAAAAAACTTATGAAAAGGGACCTTTCATCAGGTGCTTCACGAGGAATCAGTCTTTTAATTGTTGTCTCTCTCGTTGTAATGCTAATTTTATTATTATTTAATACGATTATTCCGCCTATTATCACCAACCTAAAACTACTAGTCGACTCAATTCCAGCTCTGCATCAGACCTTCAACAAATATATAGATGACATTAGTCCATATATTCAATCTTTTATAACAGAAGAACAAATTAATGAAATCACACGTGCCATTACCAACTTATTAAGCTATATCGCAACCCAAATCCTTCAATTTGGAACCGGCATGATTACAAATATGACAGGATTTATTATTAGTGTCTTAACAACCATTATCCTATCCATTTACTTCCTTAAAGATAAAGAAACACTAACAAGATCAGTCTACAAAGCCGGACAAACCTTACTCACACCAAATGGACTCAAAAGAAGCCAACAATTCCTAAAAGATTTAGATGCCGTCTTTGGTGGCTTCTTAATTGCCCAGCTTATTGCTGCCATTTTGGCAGGGATCTTCTCATCCCTTATTTTAATTGCCATCGGTCATCCCTTTGCACTACTCGTTGGACTCGTTACCGGTGTTGCTAACGTTATTCCCTATGTTGGACCAATACTTGGTGCCGTACTAGGAGGTCTTCTTGGGCTCTTCTCAAGCCTTAAGATGGCCATATTATCTCTCGTCTTACTAACTATCTACCAACAACTTGATGCCAACGTCATCCAACCTAAACTTCTAAGCAATAGCGTTGGACTCAACCCAGTCTGGGTTCTTATCGCCATCTTAATAGGTGGACACTATCTTGGAATGCTTGGAATGATCGTTTCGATTCCATCAGCCGCCCTTTTTCAAATTTATATGACACGTCGCTATAACCGCCTAAAAGCGGCCAATCGAATCTAAAAAAAGAGGATGTATCCCTAATGGATACATCTTTTTTATTAAATTGATAAAAACAAGCATCTTCCAACTAAAAAAACAAATACTTTACAAAAATCGATAAATACTAAGCATTAGGAGGTGAAGTATCTTGTTTATTCCAAAAAAAGTTTACATCGAAAAAGAAGCATTAGACTATAAACTAGGAAAAGAATTGCAAAGACAGTTCTTAGAACATGGAGTTCCAGTTGAAATATTAGAAAATAATCGGGTCAATTTTTTAAGGGGGAAAACTCCACAAGAAAAATACGAAACCGGAAAACGAGTTCTCGTCGTTGGTGTCAGACGAACACTCGAATTCCAATCATGTAAACCATCTGCTCACTATCAACTTCCACTCGTTACCGGATGCATTGGAAAATGTGAGTACTGCTATTTAAATACTAATCTAAAAGATAAGCCATTTACTCGTATTTATGTCAATGAAGAAGATATTCTCAAAAAAGCTAAACGCTATATCCAAACTGGGAAGTTTAACCCAACTATTTTTGAAGGATCTGCAACCTCAGACCCTGTTCCAGTCGAACCTTATACCCATGCTTTAGAAAGAGCCATCGAATTCTTTGCCAAAGAACCAAATGCCAGATTCCGATTCGTCACCAAATTTACCGACATCGATAACTTGCTCTTCCTAAAACATAATGGCCACACCGAAATGAGATTCTCAATTAACACGGATACGGTAATCGAAAGCTTTGAACACTCTACACCGCGTGCAAAACAAAGAATTGAAGCTGCTAGAAAAGCCATTAAAGCCGGATATCCAGTCGGTTTCTTAATCGCACCCGTTTTTATCTATCCGCACTGGAAAGAAGACTACTTAATGCTCATCAAGATGCTAAAAGACTATCTCCCAAAAGAAGAACTAAAAACCCCCATCACTTTTGAAATCATCTCCCATCGCTACACCCCAACAGCCAAAAACCACATCATGCAAATTTTTGAAGAAACGAAACTACCAATGGATGATGAAAAAAGAACCTATAAATACGGACAATTTGGATATGGAAAATACGTCTATTCAAAAGAAACCATGGCTGAAATCAAAGAACTCTTCGAATTCGGACTTAGCCATCTAGAAATTCCTTACGAAATCAAATACATCATTTAACAATAAAAGAGACTATCTCGCTTGAGTAGTCTCTTTTACTTATTTACTTTACCTTGAATGAAATTCATCTTGAACGCTTCATCTACATAATCACTTGACTTGTGATGAGTCGCTTCCTTCGTCACGCCGACCCATTTCATATATGCCCATTGAACGAGTAGGAGAGGGATTGCAACCATTGAAATCGCCAGAAGAAAATACATAGAAATTCCTCCTTCATCATTTGGCTTAAAGATATTATAGTATGATTATCTTCCAGCGTATATTCAAAAGATTCGACAAAAAAAGCGATCTCATAAGAGACCGCCACTTTTATTTGATACCCGTATTATTAATAATTTTCTGATTATAAGTTGCAACCGTACTAGATGGTTGATAGTCAGACATTTCATAGACAATATCATGCCATTCAATAACATTGTCGCTTAATGTACGAGGAACTAAATAATAAAGACCATCATTTAAAATTCCACCATAACTTAACTCCGTACTTGGAAGTTGTAATTGTTCAACATCTGTAACGCCACTCATTAAGAATTGAGTTCCAAGAGAAATAATCTCATTTGTTGTTAAATTTGTTTGAATATATGGTAAGAAATCATCCACTAAACCGAGTAGTTTAACTTTATTATAACTCATTAACTTTTGCATCGTTAACGTAATGACATGTCGTTGACGCTCCATACGTTCATAATCTCCGTTACCCACCTTACGGATACGCATATACGCAACAGCTTGACGACCATTTAATGTCTGCACTCCAGTTCCATCAATTAAGTCTGCTGGCTCACCACTAACTTCAACATTCATTTCTGCAATGACACGATTTAATTCAGTCAACTCATAATCTTGGATATCAACCTCAATCCCGCCTAATTTATTGATAATATGCTCAACGGCATTAAAGTTAACCGTCACATACTTTTGAATATCTAGGTCAAAGTTTTGATTAATCGCCTGAACAGCAAGAGTTGCCCCACCATAAGCATAAGCATGTGTTAATTTTTCAAAACCATGTTGTTCATTAATATAAGCATAAGTATCGCGAACTAATGATGTAATATAAGCTTTATTTGTTTTGTTATTAAAGGATAAAACCATCATCGCATCCGAACGCGTATTTTCATAAGCATCCTCGCGTGAATCCACTCCAAATAATGCGATATTAGTTACCCCAGAACCTTTTTTGTTACTTAAAACCTCTTCAGAAATTGTTAAGTCATTTAGTTGTTGACGATCAAGCTTCGATAACATAAAATGTGCCCCGACATAACCGGCCCCAGCTAAAATTAATAATACTAATACCATTATAAGAAAGCTTTTTAAACAACCGTACTTCTTAGCACGAGCATCTTTTGCCTTACCCATTTTCTTCACCTAGTTTCTATAGTTTATATAAGTAGTCTCAGAATAACTACATAATTTTATAATAGACGACAGTAGAATACAATTAATAGTATATTAATTTTTACAAAATTTATATAAGTAAATCCTAACTTTAACTAAAAATCTATTAACAGGTCATTGGTAACTAAAACTGAATTATGTTACAATGAATGAAAATAAAAGTTGAAAAATGGAGCGGATCATATGTCTACAATTGAATTATTAGCACCAGTGGGTCACCGCGAAGGATTACTAGCCGCCGTTTCAAATGGTGCAGATGCCATCTATGTGGGAGGATCTGCATTTGGCGCGAGGAAAGAAGCAGCCTTTTCAAACGAAGAACTAATTGAAACAATCAAATACAGTCACCTACATGGTGTCAAAGTTTACGTTACTGTGAATACGACAATTTTTGATGCAGAACTCGAAGCCTTACAAGAATATATTCACTTTTTATACCTAAACGACGTTGATGCGATCATCGTTCAAGATATCGGAGTCGCTCATCTAGTCAAAGAACTATATCCAGACTTCGAATTACACTTCAGTACCCAAATGACACTTCATAATACAAAAGGAGTAGAATTTGCAAAATCATTCGGAGCAGACCGAGTTGTCGTTGCCCGTGAAAATACACTAGAAGAAATCAAAGCGATGAAACAAGCCGTTGATATCGATTTAGAAGTCTTCGTACACGGTGCCCTTTGTGTTTGTTACTCAGGACAATGTTTAATGAGTAGTATGATAGGAGCACGCAGTGGAAATCGTGGTGCCTGTGCCCAAACATGTCGTCTGCCATACGAACTAGTAGACCTTAAAAGTGGTGAAACACTGGATTCAAACGTTGGAGACTTCATCTTAAGCCCACGCGATTTAAAAACAGTTGACCATATTGGAGAACTAATTGAAGCGGGAGTAACCTCATTTAAAATTGAAGGTCGCCTCAAAAAGCCAGAATATGTTGCAACAGTTGTCAAAGCCTACCGAGAGGCGATTGACCAATACCTAGAAAACAAAAAAGTCAAACTATCAAAACAAACCCATGCCGACATGGACCAAATCTTCAGTCGCGGATTCACAAAAGGATTCCTGTTTGGTGAAAAAGGTCTCAACTGGATGAGTGCTGACCGTCCAAACCATAAAGGAATCAAAATTGGAGAAGTGGCAAACGTCAAAGGAAAACGCGTAACCCTCAAACTCACGTCAGCCTTAGAAGTAGGAGATGGACTACGATTCGTCGGACAAAAAGATCAAGGACTTCAAGTACAAAAAATGTTTGTTAAAGGCCAAGACGTCAAACTTGCCAATCCAGGTCTCGTTGATTTAGACTGCCCATTCCCTGTAACTAAAGGCATGCCAGTCTACAAAACGACATCCGTTTCCCTAGCAAAACGTGTGGAAGTCACTGAGAAAACAGTTCCTAAAATCGACATCTATGGAGAAGTTAGTGCTAAACTTGGAGAACCACTGCGTATCATGGTTTGGGATGACGCTTCAAACATGGTAACCGTTGAAACGGAAGAACTTTTCGAAGCTGCAAGTAACACCCCGCTTTCAAAAGAACGACTCAAACAACAGCTTGAAAAAACAGGTAGCACGCCATTTAAGTTTGGTTACTTGAGCGTGAATATGGATGAATCTGTGACCATGCCGATTTCTGTGATTAATAAAATCCGTCGCGAGGTGCTTGGGCAACTAGAATTAAAACGTAGTCGCCACTTTGAAACACGTGAAAAAACACACGTCACTCTCACGAATCCACAACCTGCAAAACATTCAGAAACGACAACACTTAGCGTTAGTGTAAGAAACCTAAAACAGTTAAAAACAATCCTTGAACGCCAAGACATCGAAACCATTTATTATAAAGAAATTAAAACATTAAAAAAGGCAGTGGAATTAGCACAACAATACAATAAAACCATCATTCCGCAACTTCCACGCATCATTAACGATGAAGAAATTAAAGAAACAGTTGAGATTCTGGAATCATTACCATTACAAACCGTTATGTTAGGTGAATACGGAATGCTAGAGGCACTAAAGGATTCAGGATACAACCTAATGAGTGATTTTGCTTTCAATAATAATAATGTGCAAAGTATCGAAGCTTTAAAACAATTGGGAATCACTCAAACGACTTTATCTTATGAAATCAACCAAAAACAAATACGTACACTGTTAAAATACGCCTCTTTACCAGTAGAAGCAATAGTCTTTGCACGAATTCCGATGATGATTACTAAACATTGTCCTGTGAAGCTTTTAAACCAGCCAAACCAAGAATTCTGTCGCTTATGTCTAACCACACCATTTGGGCTACGCGATCGCAAAAACAAAATTCTTCCACTGCTTCGCACAGGAAACTGTATCACAGAAATTTTTAATTCACAGCACTTAATCCTCATCGAATTCTTACAAGAGCTTCAAAAAATGGGAGTCTCTAAATTCCGTTTAGAATTCACAAATGAAACAGAAGCAGAAATGCATCAGGCGATTACTGCTTATCAAACAGCCTTACAAACAAAGAATATTGATGTTGACTGGCTAGAACAGTATAAACAAACACAAGATTATACAAAAGGACACTACCATCGAGGAGTAGAATAATATACAAAAAAACAGCATGATTTTTATGCTGTTTTTTTGTATATTATAAAGAATTTAATGCCAAAATAATAATTATAAGAAAAAGTATAGAATGAGGTTGTTTTAGATGATGGAAGTTTTAGCTTCAATATTGTTAGCAGCATTTTTTTATGTTGTCATCTTAGTTTGCTATAAAATAATGGGTAAAAGAGAACTAAACCAACTAGGTGCGGTCGATGTTGTTATTAATATCTTAATTGCTAATATAGCAGCTTCGGGTATCGTTGAAGAATCTTTTTGGGTTGATGCCTTTGGCGGCGTTGTCATGATTGTAACACTCCAAGTTCTAATGTCAAAAATTCAGTTACATAAAACAAAGGTACGTGACATTGTAGATGGAGAACCCTCACTTATTATAAAAAACGGTAGAATCGATTACTCTGAGCTTGGGAAAATACGCATTGATTTAGATGACTTTATCATGCTACTTCGCACTCAAGGTGTAGTTAATCCAGAAGATGTTCAGTATGCCATTATTGAAAAGAATGGTAAACTCATTGTGTTTGAAAAAAAATTACCAACAAAAGTTTTCCCTCTTCCCCTTATTGTATCAGGCTCAATTAAAGAAAAAGCCCTTCAAAGTTTTGGACAATCAAAACAATGGTTAAAAGATACATTGCGTAAACATGAAGTAACCAATCTAAATGAAATTGATTATTTATTTTATGAAGAACATAAGTTTATCATTTATACTCGTCAGGGAATGAATAAAATAAAAATCAATGAGCTATAAAAAAAGTGCAGTGATATTCACTGCACTTTTAAGCTTCTTTATCAGAAATGTCATCAAATAATGAAACACGATCTCCATTTGATAAAGCATTTAACATATTTTGTTTTGCCATTGGATAATCACGATACAATTTCTTTAACAACTGTTTAACATCCTCGCGCTTCGTATGCTTATCCATAGGACAAGTACTCGGCACAATCGGAACATGACGATTTGCCGCAGAAATAATATCATCCTCATAACAATAAACTAATGGACGAATAAAAGTAACATCAGTACGATCTAAATACATTTTTGGCTTAAATGTTGCCATGTATCCATTATACATCGTATTCATCACTAATGTTTCAACTGCATCATCAGCATGATGCGCCATTGAAATCTTATTACATCCAAGTTCAACACCTTTCTTAATTAAAATAGCTTTCTTGAACTTAGAACATAAAGAACATGGAATTTTTCCATTTTCGTCTGCATTTAATTGTAATATCTCATAAACTTGTGTATCTACTAAATGATATTCAATACCGTGTTCTTTACAGAATTCGACAACAGGATTGAAATCCATTCCTGGAAATCCAAGCTTTAATGTAATTCCTACTAATTCAAACTTCACAGGAGCAAATTTTTGATATAAATGAAGAGCATATAATAATGCCATACTATCTTTTCCACCACTAACACCGACAGCGACTCTGTCACCTTCTTGTATTAATGAAAAGTCTTGATCTGCTTTACGAATGCATCCTAGTACTTTTTTCATACGGGCTCACCAACCTTTTTAGCATACTCGGATGTCATTATATCGAATAAAAAATAAAAATACAATCATTTAAGCTCTAACATTTACATGACAATCGTCCGTTATTGGTAATAATATGATAAAATAGAAATATTAACAATTAAAAAGGGAGAATAATAATGAATAAAAAAATAATTATGGGTATTATCATTTTCATTCTTTTATTAACCCCCGTTGGATACTTCATTACGAAAACGGGATGGTATGAAAACTATCGACAGGCTCAATTCTTAGCAGCTGTTATTAATAATACTAAGAATCTGGAAACGTATCATGTTAGTTTGAATGTTAATTACGATATATTAGGATATCAAATGGAATTAAGCAGTGAAGGAGATGTTTCACAATCTGATTCAACGGTGTCGCATCTTAATTATTTGATTAGAATGAATGGCTATGGGGTTTCACCAATGACGGTTGAATTAGAGCAATATGCACAATGGTCGGCCCAGAATAAAATTTTATATATGAATTTAAATAGAGGGCAATGGTTTAAAGAAATAGATCCAACTTCAGATAAATATTATCAATATTTTGTTGATTTTAATAATCTTGATTATTTAAATCAAATTTATAAAGAAACAGTGAAAAATGAAAATGCAAATGATTTTGTGATATTAGAAGATAATAATGAACAACAAGTTATTTCAGTTTATGTTGATTTTTTAAAGGCTGATCAAATGATTCAAATTCTAATTGGGGAATTATTAAATGTATCACCTGATATTGATATTAACGCTATTTATCAATTAGCACCAAAGGTAAATTATATTTTTACAATCGATAAAGAAACAGAACGAGTTTTAGAGTATGAGCTATCTTATAAAGATGGAATTCAAGAAATCATTAAGCAACTTCAAACAGCATATTCTTCTTTTTTTGCAACAATCAGTGAAGATCGATTAGCAACTATGTATTTTGATTTGAAAGTTAAAATTAGTGACGGAAATAAAGGAAATAAAATTGAAATTCCATCTAATGTGGTTAATTCAGCTATATCAGTTTCAGATATAAGATAATCAATTTAAACTGCCGACTTAATAATCGGTAGTTTTTTTTATAAAAAAAACGTAAATGAATGTATTAATTTGTCGAAACGACACATATTAAGATTGTCAGGAGGTGAATGACATGCCAAATCAAACAAATAAATTAGTAGTACCTGGAGCACAAGCTGCAATCGATAACATGAAAGCAGAGATTGCAAGTGAATTAGGTGTAACTCTTGGAGCAGATACATCTGCTCGTCAAAACGGTTCAGTTGGTGGAGAAATTACTAAACGATTAGTAAAAATGGCTCAACAACAATTAGGATCAACAAATCAAAAATAACATTTAAAACCTTAAAAATATCAACACGACTACAAACTACAAAAAAAAACGATCACTAGTGATCGTTTTTTTTTGTTCTAAAAGTTTATACAACTGACATATAATCATATTTTGGGTATAATCATAAAAAAGGAGGAAAAAATATGAATATCTTAATTTATCCAAAGTGTAGTACCTGCAAAAAGGCAATTAAATGGTTAAACGATGAAGGTGTAAATCATACAGTTAGACATATTGTAGAGGAGCCCTTAAGTATAGAAGAAATTAAATCAATTCACGAGAAATCTGGTGAAAATATTAAAAAGTTTTTTAATACAAGCGGAATGAAG
Organism: Turicibacter sp.; assembly: GCF_017941855.1. NCBI lineage: Bacteria > Bacillati > Bacillota > Erysipelotrichia > Erysipelotrichales > Turicibacteraceae > Turicibacter > Turicibacter sp. The sequence continues at coordinate 16,790 of NZ_JAGAVR010000052.1, forward strand.
TATCGCGAGTTAAATTTAAAAGATAAATTATCGCAGATGACTTTAGAAGAATGTTATGCATTACTTGCTAGTGATGGCATGTTAGTGAAACGCCCATTAGCATATAATGAGAAGGATGTAACTTTAGGGTTTAAAGAAGATACATACAAAGATGTATGGAGTAAGTAATGAATTCTTTAAAGGAAGTTAATTACCCAGATTTAAAGGAATTATATAAAATTAATTCTGTTGTTGTGGCTTTAGCTCATACCCCAACTTGTGGAACCTGTGTTCTAGCAAAAAAAATGTTGTTCATAGTTAGTGAAATTTTAAAGTCATTACCTATTGTACAAATTAATTTGAATTATAATTCTGATTTAGCGATGAAAGAAGAAATTTTTTCTGTTCCATGTATCTTAATATTTAAAGATTGTAATTGTGTGGAAAAAATCTACGCTATAGAATCAGTTCCGAATTTATATAAAAAGATATCTTCTTATCTTTAATATCCAACTCATTATCATTGTATGGTAAAATAATACATGTATTAGGGAAATGTAATGATAGGGAAAGAAGGGATGAGAGGTGCATTCTCCAGAGATAGGGCAACATGTAGAAATTCATAGTTATAAGCATAATGGAAATATACATCGTATTTGGCACGAGACAACTATTTTAGACGCCTCTGATCAAGTATTAATTGGAGCTAACAATAAAACATTGGTCATGGAATCAGATGGAAGAACTTGGTACACAAGAGAACCGGCCGTTTGTTATTATTATACTGAATATTGGTTTAATGTTTTATGTATGCTAAGGAAGGATGGCGTATATTTTTACTGTAATATAAGCTCACCTTTTGTTTATGATCAGAAAGCTATTAAATATATTGATTATGATTTAGATGTAAAAGTATTCCCGGATTTTACCTATAAAATTTTGGATGAAGATGAATATAGAAAGCATAAGAGTGAAATGGATTATCCAGAGGAAATTCAATCAATTATTTATCAACAATTAGATATATTAATAGATATGATTGAAAATAGGCGTGGTCCTTTTGCACCTGGTTTTGCAGAGCATTGGTATTATGTATATAAAAATCGATTTATAAAAAGGTGAGTGAAAAAATGCGTGATCCAAGATTACAAAAGTTAGCAAAATCTTTATTGGAGTATTCAAATAAGATACAAGCAGGACAACATGTATTGATTAAGGGGAATTATTGTGCAAAGCCATTGATTAAAGAGCTTATTAAGGAGACATATCGACTTGGTGCTTTCCCACATACAGAAATTCTTGATGATGAAATTGGAAGAGAATTGTCACTGGGTAATACTGAAGAGCGTATGGAGAAGGTAACAGAGTGGCAGTTAGATAAATATAAAAATATTGATGCTTTTGTTTCAGTATTTGCAGATGAAAATGATTCTGAATATAGTGATGTGCCAACTGAGATTAAAGTCATGCAGGCACGCGTTGCGAAACCGGTTTCAAATTTAATTGTAAATGAAAAGCAATGGGTATTATTGAATTATCCAACTCCTGCATTGGCTCAAAAAGCGAAGATGAGTTTAGAGGCATTTGAGGACTTTTTATTAGATGTGTGTTTAGTGGATTATTCAAAAATGAATAAAGCAATGCAAAACTTGAAAAACTTAATGGAAAAAACAGATCAAGTTCATATTGTTGGACCAGGGACTGATTTGACATTCTCTATTAAAGGTATACCTGCGGTGCCATGCGCTGGAGAATGTAATATTCCTGATGGAGAGGTTTTTACTGCACCGGTTCGTGAAAGTGTAAACGGAACAATTCAATATAATACCCCTAGTCCCTATCAAGGAACTGTTTTTAATAATGTCAAACTAGAGTTTAAAGATGGAAAGATAGTTAATGCGACAGCGGATAATGATATCGAAAAACTCAATGAAATTTTTAATACTGATGAAGGGGCTAAATTTATTGGAGAGTTTGCCATAGGAGTTAATCCACTAATTAAACACCCAATGGGAGATATTTTATTTGATGAGAAAATTGATGGAAGTTTTCATTTCACACCAGGTCAAGCCTATGAAGGAGAAGCAGATAACGGAAATCGATCGGCAATTCATTGGGATTTAGTCTTGATTCAACGCCCTGAATACGGAGGAGGATCAATTTACTTTGATGATGTATTGATTCGTGAAAATGGACGTTTTGTTATTAAAGAGCTGGAATGTTTAAACCCTGAAAATTTAATATAGTAACAAAACACCCTTGGAGATATTATTTCAAAGGGTGTTTTCATTAGTAGGAGAATTTTTTTTAAAAAAATAAAAAAATGATTGACAGTTTTCGACAGAATGAGTATTATATAAAGGTGTTGAAAAACAATACCGTTCAAAATATAGTTTCAAAAAAATATTCTAAAAAATATTGACAGAAATTATGGTGTGTGGTAAGATAATCAAGTCGTCGAAAGAAGACAAAAAAAGAAATCGAAAGAATTTAAAAAAACTTCAAAAAAGTGTTTGACAGAAAGAGTTAAATATGATAAGATAATCAAGTCGCTGAAACAAGTGACAAAGAAGTTCTTTGAAAACTAAACAGAACGTCAACAAACATTACTTTAAGAAAATAAGTTTCTTAAAAGAAGCTTAGGATATAAACAAACTATTATGGAGAGTTTGA
>NZ_JAGAVR010000053.1:0-63175 GCF_017941855.1 Turicibacter sp.
GTGTTTTAGTTTTTGCATTTATTTGGGGAAATATTGGATACAGCAAAGAAATTAGACAAGACCAATACATAGAAATCGAGACTCAACAATTAGGCGAAAAAGTTATCCGATACTATGAGGATATTAATATATTTATTATGAAAAGGCATCATGAGGAAATTGTGCGATAACATTTCCAGAACATAGTGAATGTTTTCCGATAATGTTTTTAAGCTTAGTCTTAAAATACGCAAATTTAATATAATGCGAACTAAATAAAGAGTTGTATTTGATTATTCATATAACTCTTTATTTTTTTATTATTCAAAACTTATCTAATTTCAACATTTTGTTAAAACACAGCCTTTTAAAAAGATTATTCATATTTTTAAAAATAATAGATTTAACATTTTATCTAAATTTTAGTTGTTTAAAACTTTTTACTTACATAATAAACTATTCATAAATGATGCTATCACTTTTTTCTAATCGTAAGAAAATAAAAAATAAATATTGTTTTGCAACTTTTTAGGTTCATGACTTGTCTAATAGTTGAGAAAACAAAAAAGGAGGGCATTATGGAGGCACTAATGAATGTATCTTATCAAGCATTATCTGATGAAAACTCCGAAACATTTCTTATTAAAAAAGCTATTAATGGAGATGCAGAGTCTTTTACTGAATTAATGAAAATCTATAAAACCTATCTTTATAAGATTGCATTTAGTTATGTAAAAGATGAACAAAAAGCATTAGATATTTTACAAGAATGTGTTTATAGAGCTTTATTAAACATTGAAAAACTAAAAACACCAAAATTTTTCAAGACTTGGATCACTAAAATTTTAATTAATGTTCGCTGTGTTAGACATTCTTGTTGGTAAAGAAACAGTTGATATCACCGACCTTTTAATTTCAACATTTTTGTCTAACAGAGTGCAAAAAGTGACAATGTATATAGAAACAGAAATGTATTTCATCATTCTACATCAGTCTTAGTTAATCGATTGCTTTAATACTAAGACAGACTATAGTCCAGCTAAAAGTTTTCCGATATGAAAAACTTATCTGGACTTATATATATTAAAATTTAAAGTAAAAATTTAGGATGTGGGAGGAAATAATATGAATTTATTAAAAAAGAGCGAATTAAAAAGTCATGATGTTTATGAATTTTGTTATGCTAAAGATTATCCTAATCATTGGAGTGAAGATTCTCTTTTTCTTATAGATGAAGAGTTTGCAGTTTTAGTTCCGTATTTAAGTAAAGTTTTTTCGCAATTTGATTATTACGGACGTGAGAAAGTAACTTTCAGTGAATGGGAAAATGTTAAGCAGTTAGCTTTGGGAGAAAAAGAGCAAAAAGAATGTATTATTAATTTTTTTATTCAAATAGATGATTGGATAAATAATGCTGTTAATAAAAATGATTATTTTTGGATTTTAGGACTTTAATGTAAAAAATATCAACAAGATTATCTAACATAGCTTAAAGTTTTAGTTCAGACTATTTCCGAACAATTTTTTAACTTATCTCAATCTGCTATTACATCTAATGGCACCTCGACTTAACCCTCCAATTATTTACATTTTTTTCTTTTTATGTTAACATTTTCTTGATGATTATTTTTTAAGGAGGAAGGTATGTTGAAAAAAACTTTGTGGTTATTATTATGTGGTCTAATGCTATTTGCTTGTGAAGCTCCGAAAGATGAAATTGGAGAGAATCAAAATTTTGATTATCAGCCTGAATCGGAAGCAATTGAAAATGAATATAGTTCATTTAGCATGAAAGCAAGTTATAAAAATGACGTAATCATTAATAATCAGGTAAATATGACAGACTTTTCTATACCATTAGAAATTGAATTCGAAAGTATCGGAAAAGATCGAGAAGTCAATCTATCGCTCTTTTATGATTTTGTGCAAATTCCTTTTAAAATTACTCAGGAAGGTGAATACACAACTTCTCATAAATTTAATATCAGTAATGGAGAAAGTCAGAAATTCACTGTTTATTTATCAGATGAACTATTAAAGGTCGATGAAGATATACATAAACTCCTAATTTCTTTCGTTGCTGGAAGTGATGTAAATGCTTCATCTATTGAGGGGATTCCATCTAATCATTACGGGATTCATAAGGTTCTCGATATAATTTACGATAATTCATCTACTGATAAAAAAATGTTTAATAATAATCTAAAGTTTGAAAAAGCTTTAAATTATTATCAATTCAATAGCTTACAAGTCATCTTAAATATGGATTATGAAAATGAATTTCAAAAAGATAGAATGATAAAATCTCCAGAAAAAGAGATTGATGTTAAAGCGGGCGAAACGATAGAACTTATGTATAATATTAGTAATCTTGAGGACTATAACAATGCTTTATTATTAACAACTATTGGATTTGAACAAACAACAATTAATGAAACAAATTTATTTCAATTAATTGAACTTAATGAACATGAAACTGCAAACGGAAAAATATCATTATTAGCTCCAGATAAACCAGGAAAGTATGATATTATAGCTTATGTTGTTTACAATCCTTTAGAAAAATTAACAAAAGACTCTCATGATAATTCAATTGTTTATACAAGCCCAAGATTTACACTAAACGTAATTGAGTAGCCTATATACATTTAAGAGTAAGCTCTATTATATAGGTTATCAATAATAAATAAGCATATAATATTTTTAAAATTAAGCCTTATATTCAGGATAATTTTTATAAAATATAAATTAAATTTCCACACAAAATAATCATTAAGATTACAACAAAAAATGCAGCTTTAATGAAGGTGCATTTTTTTATTACTTATTTTTTGAAAGACTAACTTAAATTTTACTTAAATCGCATTTGATAATCAGTGTGTTTTAAATAAATTATAAATATAAACTGTGTTAGACAACCTTGTTGATAACGAATCGCTTGATATCAACGATGATTAAATGATTCTATCTGTTTCAAGTAGATAAATAACCAATAACAACAAATTCGTCTAACAGAGCCTTAATGTTTCTATAAATTACATTCAAAAAGAAAATAAAATTGTTTATCTGGAAAACGGAGTTCCCGAGAAGCCTCAACACTCATCTCTACACATTGAGGATAAGTTAGATTTGTATGATGCAATTGATTGTTTAAGAGAGGATTATAAAACGGTTATTGTATTGAAATACTTTAATGATTTAAGTATAAATGAAATTTCAAGTATTATGGAATTGCCAACCAATACTGTGAAAAGTCATTTAAAACGTGCTAAGGATGAATTGCGTCAAATTTTAAAGGAGGGTGAATTGAATGAGTAATAAAAAATTTAATGATATTCCAATTCCACAGAATATCGACTTTGTAATTGAGGAAGGAGTTCGTAAAGCAATGGTTGAAAAACAAACAAATCAAACAGTAAGACATTATCCAAAATCAAAAAAGACATTAGGAGTAATAGCTGCAAGTTTAGCGGTAGTTTTAGGAGTTGGCATTTCTAATCCAGCAATGGCATCAAAACTACCTTTAGTCGGTAATGTTTTTAAAGTAATTGAAGAAAATATTTATTCTCCAGGAAACTATTCGCAATATGCAACGTCTATTAATGAAACAGTAACTTCTAATGGGGTAGGAATTACTTTATCGGAAGTTTTATCTGATGGTGAATTTTTATATGTAACTTATACCATTGAAAACGAAAGTCCATTCACTTATACATCTTGGAATAATGATGATTCATTAGATATGAACCAATTATTAATTGAAGATCGTGATTCATCTGTTAGTTTTTCAAAAGATAAATTAGATTCGACTGGTTTTGCTGGGTTAGAGGGGAAATTTATTGATGATCATACCTTTATTGGAGTGCAACAGTTTGATTTAAGTTCATTGAAAACTGAAATTCCGAATGAATTTATCTTCCAAACCAAAATTAGTTCGATTGAGAATTCTCCTATTTTGGCTGATGATAAATCAGATGTAATAAAAGGAACATGGGAATTCAGGATTCCTGTGACGGTGAACCAAGAATTAAAGAAAACAATTAAATTAGATGAAGTTAAGGAAAATAATATTCAAGTTAATGAAATTTCAATGACACCATTTAATACAATTGTTAACGTGAGTCTTCCAAAAGATAGTGACCGCTATGACGTTTTAATTTTTGATGAAAATGGAAAAGAGCTTGATTTCTTACAGGCAAAAAATAGAGATAACAATCAATTTGATTTTATTTATAACGGCTTAGAGTCAGATAGTAGTAATTTAAGAATTGTTATTCAAAAACAAATTTGGAATAGCGTTGATGAAAACAGTTATACTCATGAAGAAAATCAAGTATTATTCGATGAAACTATTTCCTTATAATTTGTAATAACATCAGAAGAATAACATTTAAATGCTGTATTCTATCATTTATTACTAACAAAAAGAGCTAATAATTCATTAGCTCTTTTTGTTAGTTACAGGTGAATTTTACTTAGCCGAATTTGATATTTATCATTTTTGTTAAAAATTTCAATAGCTAATTTTAAAATTCTAATTTCATTTTCTTTTTGGCGTTTTTTACGATAAAGAATGATTAATCGATCATAAGGAATATTATCCTTACATTTCAAGTGAACACATTCTTCATAAACATTAATCGCCTCATCTATCTCCCCACTCTCTTCAAATTTTTTAGCAGAGACAAGTTGTTTATCAAAGATATCTGATGAATTAGAGTTTGTTTTATTAATGTGTAAAGTAGTTGAATCAATTTCGTCTGCAACATTAGTCTTTGACGTATCTTCATTAAGATTGGATAATCCACGACAATACTTATACACCTCATGACAAACATAACAATCATCTTCTGCTAAATGACTCTCATATTCTAACTTTAGATACTTCTTTAAAATATGAAGGCTATACCGCTTAACTCCATTCATCTTTTGTCGAGCTAATCGTAGCGTATCAACATAAATAAACGTTCTTACTGGTAGATTTAATCGCTTTATACTCTCATTTAAGAAACCTAAATCAAACGAAGCATTATGAGCCACTATAACATCATCCCCAATAAAATCAAGCAACTGAGGTATTAATTCCTCTAAGGTAGGAGCAGATTGGCAATCTTCAAGGGTAATTGAAGTTAGTTGGATTACCTTTGAGGGAATCACTGTCGCATTAACAAACGATACAAAACGACTAACTTTCACATCATCTCGATAACGAATAGCCGCCATTTGAATAATGCTACATTCTTTAGGATCAAGCCCAGTAGTTTCAAAATCTATGACCACATAATCGGATGGGTATTCGCATTCTTTTGTAATTTCAAATGTTCTGACTACCATAATTCAAACTTCTCTCCCTTTTTGATTGTAGATTACTTAAAATAAATAATATCTTTAATCGTAAACACCTTGTCAGTTATTCCAAAGCGCTGAGCAGGTGTTTTTTCTTCGTTGAACTTCTTGTTAGTTAGACAGAAGTTATAATATACTCTCAAAATCGTTACTGCATAATGTGCATATTTAGGGTTGAAGTTTGCGTAAATGTATGACTTTCCATCTCCTCTGGAAGTCGTTAAAGGACGTTCCAGTACTGAAATACTACGATGAATTTTTTGAAAGAAATCATCAATAGAACGCATATTGGCAAATGACATGATTTTAGCCAATTCTTCTAACTCCATATCACGAACATCTGTCATGCATGTTAAGTAGCGATATCCTTCATCAATGGTAGGGTAAGGAAATTGAATAGGATTAGCTCCTTTATATGGATAAAAGACACCATCAATAGCCTTTTCTTCGTAAAATTCATGATAAGCTAACTGTTCTTCTAAATGAGCACAAATTTGTTGATTTGTATTCAAATGATCATATCCCCAATCTTTTGCCCATTTCTCAAAATCTCTGCGTTGTCTCATTGCTACTGCAAAAGCATCGTTTTTACTTAAACTCTTATCTACCTGACAAGCAATGATATGAGTCTGTTTTGTTTTTATTTGATCTGAGAAAACTCTACAAGTAGCACTTTGAATAGTCATATCTTGATCATTTATAAAATAATATTTTTTTGCTTTAAGAGTTTTTTTCAATAACCACATATGAGCAATGCAGGTGTAAGTGGGTTTTACATGTAATCCATCTACATAATTGTTCTTATCATCAAATAAGAAGCGCTCTGCTTCATATTCTTTTTGTGTTTGTGTATCTACCTTAATAGGAGGCTGTGGTGCATACTCATGACGTAATCGTTCATTTTTACGAATATAATACAAGGTGTGATCACACTGATAGATTAACGTATCTTGCTCTATTTCATCTAATTTGGCGTTATAGTCGTAAGCGAAATCAGTACGAAAAACATACCCACTTTGTACATCTGTTGTCGCATACACATAAGTTGTTGGTAGTTTATTTTCATCACGGTTTCCACGTGTACCATTACTTTTAATACGTTTGTAGTTTAGGTTATACATAAAGGCATCAGTATTCAAATATAATGAATCAAATTCTTTATCTTCCAACACTTGTGCTTCATGACGCTCTAAAAACTCTAAACATTTACGATAAATCCATTCAATTTTACTGTAATAAGTTCCTGCTCCAATATTGTTTTTTCGCATTGTTCCGATCACTGGAGTACGGTTAATTAAATCTTCAAACAGACTTAGTAAAATATCATTTTTCTTTTGTCCATATGAAAAAGAGCGATTTTGTTTAGGTTGTTCACTGGTTTTCTTTGAACAAGTCTTGCATTTATAAACTTGTGCGCCAACTTTACTAAGTCCTTGCTTAGTGAAGCTCTTAGGATGAGTTTTAGGTGTATGGGAGTAATTAGAACATCCATCTTTGTGGTAATCCAAATCAAAAATGTTGGGAACGACACTATTTATTGTTTCTAAACGAATGATTTCTTCCGCAATAGCCCAGTTGCTGACTAAAGTAGTCTTATTACCTAACGACGGTTGATGCGGGCTACAACCATGCACAGTACAGTCAATCACAGATTCGTTTTTTGCACTAACAATTTTATAGCGGGAAGGTTTTCCCTTTAAATGAGCGAATCTCTCTTGTTGTAAACCAAAATTAGGACAAAATGGATTGGTGCAAGTATTCAACTGAATTTGATAATGATTTTCTCTAATTTGAAAAGTTACAGGTCTCGCCCATAATTTACGTTCTTTTTTAGCAAAGATTCCAGGGGGTAATGTTTGATAGTCTTTTTGACGTTGAGCCATTTCATCAGTAGTGAATAACGGTTCAACTGAAGCTTGAATATCTTCTTTAGTTGCAAGCTTCCTCATCTGGTTCATTTTCTAACACCTCACCTGCACGGCTTTCAAATAATTTTTGTTGTTCTGGGCTCAAATACTTAAGTAATCCAGATTGGAGAAACTTCTTAATACTACGTTGCTCACTAATCCATTGTACAAAGTCCTTATCTTCTTTTAGCACCTCTAAAAGAAAGTGATCCAATACTTCACCTTCTGGATAATTACTGTATTTACTATACAACTCAAGAATAAGGCGTCTTGATTTTAAAATTGTGTATTCTTCAACAACAGTATCCGGTCTTTTTGGTTTTAATAATTTCATTTTTTAAACTCTCCTTTTCATACCAAGAAATATTTTACATTTTAAAGATAATATAGTAAAATAAAGTTGTCAAAAATAAATGACAAAAATAAGAGAAAAATTTGAAGATTTTGTATACTTTTAGTATTCGTTAAGATTAAGCAATTTATCCAAGAACCTATGTTTTTTGTTATAAAAAATACAGATATTTTTACAAAGAGAATTTCAATGATTTTTTCAATCATTTTTACAGATAAAATTGTTATAACTTTTACAAGTATAAAAATAGCGGTCATAAATTTGTGACCGCTATTTCTTTGTCTGTAAAAATCGATGTAAAAAATAAAGTTTTTTTAAAATAAAAAGCTAAAAAACATTGATATTACAATAAAAAACAGCTATGCAAAAATAGCTGTTTTTTTTAATGCAATTTTAATAACAATTTAGTGAAAACTCTCCCTAAACTGAAACCGATGGAAATCATAATCACTAGTTTTTTTTATACCGCTCTCTTTTTAAAACAGAAAATGACATCAGTTGATTATTATGAAGCTAGATTGTATAATAGAGAAAGTAACTGATGACTTGTCACAAAAAGGACAAAATTTGATAGATAGAGCTTTATGATATAGGGTGATAAAAATGAACGAACAACAAAAAGAACTTTCAATGCAGACAAAGCAAGTAAAAGAAGAAAAAGATTATAGTCGATATTTCCAACGTCCAAGTATTACGGATGCTCGTAAACGTAGTCGTGAGCAGGCACATGTTCACCGTGATTTTGCGATTGAGAATTCAATTAAAAATATTGGACAAGGAAAAAAATATTTAATTCAAACTTATGGTTGTCAAATGAATGAGCACGACTCAGAAGCCATCATCGGAATTGCTGAAGAATTAGGGTATACCAAAGCAACAACACAAGAAGAAGCCGATTTAATTATCTTAAATACGTGTGCCATTCGTGAAAATGCAGAAAATCGTGTTTTTGGTGAATTAGGACGTTTAAAACGATTAAAACGTACAAATCCTGATTTGATTTTAGGGGTTTGTGGATGTATGTCACAGGAAGAAAAAGTTGTAAATCAGATTATGGAAAAATATCAATACGTTGATTTAGTCTTCGGGACACATAACATTTATCGTTTACCAGAATATATTCACAATGCATTAATGGGGAAAGAGCGTGTCATTGAAGTTTGGTCTCAAGAGGGAGAAATCGTTGAAAATATGCCACGTACTCGCCAAGGTAGCATTAAAGCTTGGGTTAATATTATGTATGGTTGTGATGAATTCTGTACATACTGTATTGTACCGTACACACGCGGTAAAGAACGTAGCCGTCTACCAGAAGATATCATTGCTGAAATTAAACATTTAGCCGAAGAAGGATATCAAGAAGTAACATTACTTGGACAAAATGTTAATGCCTACGGAAAAGATTTTAAAGATCGTGAATATACATTCGGTGACTTATTAGATGATTTAAATAAAATTGATCTTCCACGTATTCGCTTTACGACCTCACATCCGCGTGACTTTGATGCAAAAACAATTCAAACATTAGCAAAACGCGGAAACTTAATGGAGCATATTCATTTACCTGTTCAATCAGGAAATAATGAAGTGTTAAAACGTATGAACCGTAAATATACACGTGAAATGTATTTACAATTAGTGCGTGATCTTAAAGAAGCGATTCCAGGTGTTTCAATCACAACGGATATCATTGTAGGATTCCCGGGTGAAACAGAAGAACAATTCCAAGATACATTATCATTAGTTGAAGAAGTAGGGTATGAAGGGGCCTTCACCTTTATTTTCTCACCACGTGAGGGAACTCCAGCAGCTCGTATGGAAGATAATGTGTCAGAAGCTGATAAAAAAGATCGTTTAAATCGTTTAAATGAAGCGATTAATCGTGGATTCCGTAATGGAAATAAACGTTTTGAAGGCCAAGTAGTTGACGTTTTAGTTGAAGGAACGAGTAAAAATGATGAGACGGTATTAGCAGGATATACACGTCACAATAAACTTGTTAACTTCAAAGCAGATGAATCTACGATTGGAAAAATCGTTAAAGTTAAAATCACGGAAGCTAAAACATGGCATTTAGCAGGAGAAATGGTTAACGATGACACAACTAACTAATTTAGCGTCATTTAATGCGTTAAAAGAAAAACTTGATCAAGATGAAGTCATAGTGCGATACCGTCAGTTAGCGGTTAAAGTTCATCAAAACGAAAGACTTTTGAATCTTTATGATGAGTATCTGCAAAAACAAAAAGAGTTAATCAAATTTGAACATTATCATAAATCAGGAGCGGCGTCTTCAGTGGCATCAGAAATGAAATTACTTGAAGACGAGCTTTATGCTAATCCTCTGTTTAATGAATATATTCAAACACAAATTGAATTAAATGAACTATTTCAAAGTATGACTCATATAATAGAATATAAGGTTAATAAACATCTTAGTGAATAGCTAAGATGTTTTTAATTTTAGGAGTGGATAGATGGATTACGGATTACCCATTCAGGAGTGGAGGAATAAAATTAATTCTGAATGAATTATCATAAAGTCCTCCAATTCAGTATCAAATAAGATATGAGCTGAATATAGTATCAGTGAGGAGGTATTAGGATGAATGATATTCGTGAAATTGTAACCAAAGCTGTAATTGGTAAAGGTAAAAAAAGATTTCGTGTTACTGAATCTATTGATGATGTAGCAGCACCTGCTGATAGTATTTTAGGTTGCTGGATCATCAATCATAAATTCGGAGCGCGCAAAAGTGATAATGCTGTTGATGTAAAAGGATTCTATGATATTAACGTGTGGTATTCATATGATGGAAACACAAAAACTGAAGTTGCAAGAAAATGTGTGGATTATGCAGATCATGTTAATGTTCATAGAACCATCCGTGATTGCTTATACGAAGGTGATGAAGTCATCGCTCGTACAATTCAACAACCAACTTGTGTGGATGCAAGAATTGAAGATGGTGAAATCATTGTTGAAGTTGAATTCGAACTGGTTGTAGAAGTCATTGGGGAAACAAAAATGCGCGTTTCTATTTTAGGACCTGTTGGTGTTGACGATGCAGATCTTGAAGATGATGAAGATTCAGAAATTGATCAAGTCAATACGAACTTCTTAGGAAACTCACCATTCAGAGGAGAATAAGGCGATCTCGCCTTATTCTTTTTTATTGATAAAAAGTCGAAAAATGACGAAGATAAGTATTTCCCGGAAAATAACTAAAGGTTAATTGTTTAAAATGATTTAAAGTCGTCGATGATAAGAAGAATCTGCATCAGACAAGCGAGCGGGTTTGTGCTATAATAAAAGAACATGTACTTGAAAAAGGAGTTTTTTTATGCGAGATAAGTCTAAATATACACCGATGATGCAACAATATTTAACAATAAAAGAGAATTATCAAGACGCATTCGTCTTTTTTAGATTAGGAGATTTTTACGAATTATTCTTTGAAGATGCTCAACTGGCGGCGAAAGAGTTAGAGATTGCATTAACTGGGCGTGAAGCAGGAGCAGAAGAACGCGTTCCAATGTGTGGGGTTCCTCATCATGCGGCCGATAATTATATTAATCGATTAATTGAAAAAGGATATAAAGTGGCAGTTTGTGAACAAGTTGAAGACCCAGCGAGTGCGAAGGGAGTTGTTCGTCGAGAAGTGGTTCGAATGTTAACACCTGGAACTGTGATGAATCAAAATGCTTTAAATGAAAAAGAGAATAATTTCATTATTTCAATTGTTGGAACCACTCAAGGCTATTCAATCGTCTATAGTGATTTATCAACAGGTGAAAACTATGCGATGAATTTAGAAAAAGATGCTCAAGTTTTAATGGGTGAACTCATTAGCCTTGGGTGTAAGGAAATCGTCATCGGTCCAGATGTTGAGATTAAAATGTTTGATAATCTTCGTGCCTTAAAACAAATTGTTTTATCGTTTGAGGAAAATTGTATTCTACCTATTGAATATCAGATCTTAGTATCAGAAATAAGTGATTCAAATCTTCAGGCTGCTTTTGGACGTTTAATTAACTATTTAATTCGGACACAAAAAAGTGCACTCGGTCACTTACAGCCGGTTAGTTTAACAAAGAATGATGATTTTTTACATATCGACTATAATTCACGACGAAATTTAGAATTAACGGAAACGATTCGTTCAAAATCACGTCAAGGTTCATTACTATGGTTACTAGACAAAACAAAAACAGCCATGGGGAGTCGTTTGTTAAAACAATGGATTGAACGTCCATGTATTAATGAACAAGTGATTAAAGAACGTTTAGATGTTGTTGAAGCTTTCATTGGCGATTTTATGGTGAAAGAAGAATTAAAACAACATTTAAATGAAGTTTATGATTTAGAACGTTTATCAGGGCGTATTGGATTTGGAAACGCCAATGCTCGTGATTTATTACAATTAAATTCATCACTAAAGCAAATCCCGAACATTAAATCGTTACTCAGTCAACTATCAATTCCATCGGTTTTTTCACAACTTGAAAAGATGGTTGATTGTACTCATATGACGCAGTTGCTTGAAAAAGCGATTGTTGAAAATCCACCGATTGGAATTAAAGAAGGTGGCATTATTAAAGATGGTTATAACGAGACATTAGATGAGTATCGTTATGTTATTAACCATGGAAAAGATTGGATTTTGGCTTTAGAAGCACAAGAGCGTGAAAAAACAGGAATTAAATCATTAAAAATTAAGTTTAATAAAGTATTTGGTTATTACATTGAAATCAGTAAAGCAAACTTGCACTTGATTCCTGAGAATGCAGGATATGAACGTAAACAAACGTTAGTGAATGCGGAGCGCTTTGTGACACAAGAATTAAAAGAAAAAGAAAATTTAATTTTAAATGCAGAAGAAAAATCAATCCAATTAGAATATGAATTGTTCTCAGAACTTCGTGGCATTGTTAAAAATGAAATTCCTAAAATTCAACAGATTGCAAAAGTGCTAGCGTATTTTGATGTATTACAAGCTTTTGCAACAATGAGTGAAGAGAATCGTTACACGCGTCCGATGTTAAATAAAAATCATGTGATTGAAATTAAAGATGGACGTCATCCTGTTGTTGAAAAAGTTTTAAAAGATGTGCAATATGTTGAAAATGATTGTATCATGCCATCAGATTTATCAATCCTATTGATTACAGGCCCTAACATGTCAGGTAAATCGACGTATATGCGTCAGTTAGCCCTGATTTCCATTATGGCTCAAATTGGATGCTTTGTTCCGGCAAGTTCAGCCAATCTTCCAATTTTTGATCAAGTCTTTACACGTATTGGAGCAGCGGATGATTTAGTATCGGGTCATAGTACGTTCATGGTTGAGATGATGGAAACCAATTATGCATTGGAGCATGCGACAAAAGATAGTTTAATTTTATTAGATGAAATTGGACGTGGAACTGCTACGTTTGATGGAATGGCGCTTGCACAATCGATTATAGAATATGTACATGATAATATCGGTGCTAAAACCTTATTTTCGACACATTACCATGAGTTAACACAACTTGAACAGCAATGTCCTCATTTACAGAACCGCCATGTTCGTGCCGAAGAGCATCAAGGTCAGTTAATCTTCATGCATAAAGTAATGGAAGGGCCGTCGGATAAATCATACGGAATTCATGTTGCAGAAATTGCCAAACTTCCTTCCCCCTTAATAACACGTGCAAAAGAGTTATTAACAGCTCTTGAAGAAGATAAAGTGATGATTCAACCAGCTCCTGTTGTAAAAGAAGAACCAAAGGTTTTAGGAGGTAGTGGGCAGTTATCGTTATTTGAAGAGGCTAAACCAATTGTTAAAGAAGTCGTTAAAGTTGAAAAAAAGGTCGAGATTGTCAATCCATATGAGGATATTATTGAAGAATTACAGTCTATTGATTTATATCAGTTAACGCCAATGCAAGCGATGAATGCGATGTATGAGATTAAGGTTAAACTCAATAATCGAAAGTAGGTGACGTATGGGAAAAATTAGACGTATGAGTGAGCAACTTGCCAATATGATTGCAGCGGGGGAAGTAATTGAGCGCCCCGCTTCAGTTGTTAAAGAGTTGCTTGAGAATGCGATTGATGCTAATAGTACGAGTATTGAAATTCAATTACAGGACTCAGGTGTTCGTCAAATCAGAGTGATCGATAATGGGGAGGGAATGAGTGAGAGTGATGCTCTCCTTGCCTTTGAACGTCATGCGACGAGTAAGGTTAAAACCCAATATGATATTTTTAGAATTCAAACACTTGGGTTTCGTGGTGAGGCCCTTCCGTCAATTGCTTCGGTTTCAGATGTTCATGTGAAAACATCGGATGGTGCGTCTGCGGGTGTTCATTTAAATATTAAAGCAGGAGAAGTTTTAGTGAATGAGCCGGGTGTGATGCGTAAAGGAACGGAGATGGAAGTCAATCATTTATTTTTTAATACACCAGCTCGCTTAAAACATATTAAGTCATTGAATACAGAGCTTAGTCATATTACAGATTATTTAAATAAAATTGCACTCTCTCACCCTGAAATTGCATTCAAGCTTTTAAATAATCAACGTTTACTTTTTCAAACGAATGGACAAAATAATTTGCAAAGCGTGATTGCAAGTGTTTATGGTTTTGATGTAGCTAAAAAAATGATTCCATTTTCGGCGAAAAATGATGATTTTGAGATTTCTGGATTTTTAAGCGATCCGATTATTAATCGTGCTTCCCGTAATTATGTGACGATTATCGTGAATGGGCGCGCGATTCGTAATTATAATTTGATGCGTTCGATTATAGAGGCTTATCATACGTTACTGCCTAAAGATAAGTATCCGATTGTGGTGCTTAATTTAAAACTAGATCCCATTTTAGTGGATGTTAACGTTCATCCAGCAAAGCTTGAGGTCCGCTTTTCGCAGGAGGAATCACTTAAAACATTTATTTATCATGAACTTCGCAACGTGTTAAAGCAAGTAGAATATATTCCAGAAACACAAATTGAAGAGCCGAAGGTCGTGATGCCAAAGCCAATTCAGCAAACGTTAAGTTTAACGAAGGAGGCGACTTTTAAGCCGACGATTGCGGTTCAGATGGTTGATGAAAATCCTATTGAATTAAAAAAAGAGAGTGTTGACGTAAAAAAAGAGTCAGTTCATGTTGAAGAAGTGGCAGAACCGATGGTTTCACTTGAACAACCCGCTCAAGATTTTAAAGTGGTCGTTCCAACGAGACAAGCGATTCCGCAGTTAGAACTTCATTATATTGGGCAATTACACGGAACGTATTTATTGGCTCAAAATGAAGAAGGATTATTTATTGTCGATCAACATGCCGCAATGGAACGTATACAATATGAAAAAAATTATGCCTTACTTAAAGATGTGAAGGGTGATTGTATTGAACTCATTATTCCGATGGTGTTAAAATATTCGGCGAATGAATTATTGCTTTTAAAAGAGTCGTTACCTTCTTTAATGAAGTTTGGATTTGAGATTGAAGAGTTTGGCGGTCAATCACTTGTTGTTCGTACGATTCCCGTCTGGGTTCAAAATTTAGATGCTAAATTAATTGTAGAGACGATTTTACAGCAAATCATTTATGATAATAAAGTGGATATTGGTAAGTTACGCGAATCAGTGGCGATTATGATGAGTTGTAAAGGGTCGATTAAAGCGAATCAGTATATTAATGAGCATGAAATTAAACAGATGTTAGTTGATTTATGTTTATGTGATCAACCATATACGTGTCCACACGGACGTCCGATTATTGTAAAATTAACAAAATATGAAATTGAAAAATTGTTCAAGCGAGTCATGTAGGTGAAAAAAATGGATGTTATTTGTATTGTAGGTCCGACGGCAGTTGGAAAAACAAAGTTAAGTATTGAATTAGCGAAGCAGTTAAAGGGTGAAATCATTAGTGGTGATTCGATGCAAATTTATAAAACAATGGACATTGGAACAGCCAAAGCAACGATTGAAGAACGTGAAGGGATTGTTCATCATTTAATTGATGAAAAAAATCCAGATGAACCTTATTCAGTAGCGGAATTTCAAAAAACGGTGCGTGCAAAGATTGATCAAATTAAAAGTCGCGGGAACATGCCAATTATTGTAGGGGGGACGGGACTTTATATTAAAAGTGTTTTATATGATTACGAATTTGCAGGAGAATCAGAGACGAAAGAAGTCGATGATGAAAAATATAAGGATTTTGATAATGAATCCTTGCATCAAAAATTAGCAGAGGTGGATGAAGAAGCTGCGAAGACGATTCACCCGAATAATCGTAAGCGTGTTATTCGCGCGCTTGAAATTTTTGAAACATCAGGGGTGAAAAAATCTGAGATGATTCAAACACAACAACATGAATTGATATATGACGTTGCTTTAATCGGATTAACAGATGATCGCGATGTATTGTATGACCGTATTAATAAACGTGTGGATGTTATGTTTGAAACAGGACTTGTTGAGGAAGTGAGAGCTTTATTTGAAGCGGGAATTCCTCAGACGGCACAATCGATTCGTGCCATTGGTTATAAAGAGTTATATGATTATTTTAATGGCCTCACGTCTCTTGAGGAGTGTAAAGAATTAATTAAGCGCAATTCACGTCGTTATGCAAAGCGTCAATATACGTGGTTTAATAATCAAATGGATGTTAAGTGGTTCAAGGTGGATGTAAATCAGTTTGAAAAAACGGTTCAAAATGTTTTAACCTATATTGAATTAAAAAAAATGGATTAACTAGATTGTTAATCCATTTTTTATTTAATAAGGAGAGTTGATACTTTTTGATAAATTTTTTAGTAGCAAGAGAATGATGGCGATGACTGTTTTTTAACTCATCTTTAGTTTAGAGGGAGTTAGATGTTTACTTAACCAAAAAGCTGAAGTTAGAATAACAAAGGGATGAAGGCATTAAAGTGAAGTGACATAAAAAAATACCTTAATGAATGATTCATTAAGGTATTTTTGATTAGTGCATATTTCTAAATAAACCGATTACTTTGCCAACGATGTAAACATCGTTGGCAATAATCGGTTCTAATAAATCATTTTCTGGTTGTAAACGAATATGACCAGATTCTTTGAAGAACCGTTTAACCGTCACTTCATGATCATCTAGCATGGCTACTACAATATCCCCGTTATGGGCATCTTGCTGTTGTTGCACGATGATTTGATCACCATCATGGATTCCAGCATTAATCATTGAATCACCATGGACATTTAACATAAAGACAGTTTGGTTAGAAGGAATTAAATGTGTCGGAAGAGGGAAGAAATCATCAGGGTTTTCAATGGCTTCAATTGGCATCCCTGCTGTTACTTTACCGATTACCGGAACATTAACAACCGATTTGAATTCAATAATTTTTGAATCATTTTTAGCAGCCTTTGATTCTGTCTCATTTGCTAAAATCACAATTCCTCGTGTTGTCGATTTATCTTTACGGATAAATCCTTTCTTTTCAAGTTGATTTAGTTGGTTATGAACTGAAGCAGTTGATGAAAGACCAACAGCTATTCCAATTTCTCGAACACTTGGCGGATATCCTCGTTTATCAATTTCGGCTTTAATAAAATCAAGAATCGCTTGTTGACGTTTTGTAATAGGTTTCATGATATAACCTCCTTCCATTTTATTAATTTCATTATATCAGTAAAAAGAATAAAAGACAAACATTTGTTCTTTTTATATTGACGACAAACGAATGTTCGAATATAATAAAATTATAAAATCGAACATTCGTTTTAATAAAAGAGGGATAAAGATGTTTAATAAGTTTTGTTTATTTATTTATAGTTATCGATATTTAATTGGATTTTATTTTATTTGTTTAGGAATGATGATGATTGCACTGACTGATATCACGGATCTACTTATGTATTTAAAACCGAATACGATTATTCCGTTTTTAGAAGTATTTGCTTATCAAAAGAAGTGAAATTTGGTATATTAAAAGGGTGATCAAACATGGAGGTGCTAAAAATGTTAACGCCAGAAAAATTAAGTCGTTTAAATGAATTAGCGAAGAAGAAAAAAGAAGGAACTTTAACTGAAGAAGAAATGAAAGAGCAACAAGCTTTACGTGAAGAGTATCTATTAACTTTCAGAGAAAGTATGAAAAATACAATTGAAAATATGAGAGTCATTGATCCAAATGGTGATGATGTGACGCCAGAGAAAGTTAAAAAAATTCAAGAAGAGCGCGGAACTGTGATTCATTAATAAAAAAAAGATTTGCCCTTAGGCAAATCTTTTTTTTATTCTGATTAGAATTATGCTTCGATAATTGATTCTGTTGGACAAACTGCTTCGCAAGCCCCACAGTCAATACATACGTCTGCATCAATTGAGTAGATATCTCCTTCAGAAATACATTCTACTGGACATTCAGCAGCACAAGATCCACAAGCGATACAAGTATCAAGAATTTTACGTGGCATACGTGATAACCTCCCTATTAAATAACTCCTTTTTATTATAACATATGCTAGCAAATCCTGTAATCCCTATGCATTAATTCTATAAAAAACAGGATTAAAATCAGCAAAAATAAGTCGAGATTTTTCATTCTAATCTCTTTTATTATAAAAAATCGTATTCCCTGATTAGAGGATAGAAGGTTACGTCGAGAATAAGGAGAAGAACGCTAGAATGAAAGAAAAGATAGTTGTTAGATTGTGAAATAAAAATTTTTTCTAAAATATTGTAAAAATTTCGACAAAAGGGTATTATATAGGTGGTATAGAGGAGGTAATAACGTGGAAAATAACATCTCATTACAATCAATTAATGCAATTCGAACATTAGGTATTGACGCTATCAATAAGGCGAAATCAGGACATCCTGGTGTTGTGTTAGGGGCAGCACCGATGGCTTACACATTATTTACACAGCATTTAAATGCAAATCCAAGTAATAGTAATTGGTTTAATCGTGACCGTTTTGTGTTAGCGGCAGGACATGGTTCAATGTTACTTTATTCATTACTACATTTATCAGGATATAGTGTGAGCATGGATGACATTAAACAATTCCGTCAGTGGGATTCAAAAACACCAGGACATCCTGAGTATGGTCATACAGATGGAATTGATGCTACAAGTGGACCGCTTGGACAAGGAATTCCAATGGCAATCGGAATGGCATTAGCAGAAAAGTATTTAGCAAGCCGTTATAATAAAGAAGGTTACTCGTTAATCGATCATTACAACTTTGTAATTTGTGGTGATGGAGATTTAATGGAAGGGGTAACAAGTGAAGCATCATCACTTGCTGGACATTTAGGGCTTGGAAAAGTGGTTGTGTTATATGATTCAAATGACATTTGTTTAGATGGAGATTTAACACAAAGCTTTACAGAAGATGTTTTAAAGCGTTATGAATCTTATGGTTGGCATATTCAACGTGTTGAAGATGGAAATGATGTTGAAGCCATCAATAAAGCAATCGAATGTGCGAAACAAACAACAGATAAACCGTCAATTATTGAAGTGAAAACAGTCATTGGATATGGTTCAAAACTTCAAGGAACAAATGCAGTTCATGGTGCACCTCTTGGTGATGAGGACGGGGCGTATGCTAAATCACAATATGGATGGAATCATGAGCCATTTACGGTACCAGCTGAAGTTTATCATCATTTTAATGAAACAATTAAAGAACGTGGACAAGTTGCTAATAAGATGTGGGATGAATTATTTGCAAGTTACTCAAAAGCTTATCCAGAATTAGCAGAAGAGTTAACAAAAGCAATGAATAATGAATTAGTAGTTGATTTAAAAGACGTGATGCCAACTTATGAAACAGGGCATTCTGCAGCTACACGTGATACAAACAATGAAGCAATTAATGCTATTGCTTCGGCGATTCCTTATTTCTTAGGGGGATCTGCTGACCTTTCTCATTCAAATAAAACAAATATTAAAAATGGTGGAGATTTCTCTAAAGTAACACCAGATGGACGCAATATTTATTTCGGAGTTCGTGAGTTTGCGATGGCTTCGATTTTAAATGGGATGGCATTACACGGTGGAGTTCGCGTATTCGGTGGAACATTCTTCGTATTCTGCGACTATTTAAAACCAGCAATGCGTATGGCTGCCTTAATGGGATTACCAGTTACTTACGTTTTAACGCATGACTCAATTGCAGTAGGTGAAGATGGTCCAACACATGAACCAATCGAGCAATTAGCTATGTTACGTACGATTCCTAACTTCTCAGTCATTCGTCCAGCAGATGCAACTGAAACAGCAGCAGCCTGGCGTTTAGCTGTTGAATCTAAAAATACACCAACGGCGTTAATTTTAACTCGTCAAAATTTAACAACAATGGCTCATACATCATATGAAGGTGTAAGTAAAGG
The DNA here is from genome assembly GCF_017941855.1 of Turicibacter sp. Lineage (NCBI taxonomy): Bacteria > Bacillati > Bacillota > Erysipelotrichia > Erysipelotrichales > Turicibacteraceae > Turicibacter > Turicibacter sp. The sequence continues at coordinate 19,968 of NZ_JAGAVR010000053.1, forward strand.
GGCTTACGTCGTAAGTGAAGCAGCTAAAGAAATGGATGGAATCTTAATTGCAACAGGTTCTGAGGTTAATTTAGCGGTTGAAGCACAAGAAAAATTAGCAAGTGAAGGAATTTATGTACGTGTTGTAAGCATGCCATCAATGGATTTATTTGAAAAACAATCAAAAGAATACCGTGAAAGCATTCTTCCAAAACAGGTAACAAAACGTATGTCAATTGAAATGGGAGCAACTTATGGATGGCATAAATATGTAGGCTTTGATGGAGTTGTCATGGGAATTGATCGTTTTGGAGCTTCTGCACCAGCTAATAAAGTTATTGAAGCTTATGGATTTACAGCAGAAAATGTTGTGTCATTATTCAAAGAAATGGCGTAATTTTTAAATTTAAATAAAAAGGGAAAGTTTTGGTCAAAGCCAAGCTTTCTTTTTTTTTGTTCAGAGTGAAATTTAGGTTAAAAACACATATAAAAGAATATGAAAATTTGTTATAATTAGGTAAAACTTTTGGGGAGGATGAGGGATGAGTCTTACACTAGAGGTGCAAATTTCCATTATTTTGATGATGAGTCTTTTTTTTATACTGATTACACTCATGAATCAAATTAAAGAACGTGAATCACTTAAGCAGTTAATAATTGTTCAATCTAAAATAATACTAGGAATCGGCTTGTTTTTAATGAGTTTAGTCTTTTTAAATAGTTATTATTATTTGATTTCTTCAGTGATTTGCTATGTTTTGAAAATATCACCCGTTTATATGAGTTCCGCTTCATTTGAAACAGTTTTAATCGAGAAATGGTTTGTGATTATATGTACGGTTTTAATGGCCTTTGTCATCAATGTAGCATTAGCTTATTATACAAGGTTTAAACATTTATTTATTGCACCATTTGAAATGATTATATTCACGACTGTGATGATGACTCTTTTACAACAAAGTTCACTCTCAATTTCGAGCCAAATTATGATGATGGCAGTAGTATTAGGAATGGTCATGAGTATAGCACCTTCAATCACCTCAAAGCTTTGTAAAGGGGAATTAGAAGGTCGTACAACACTTGGGTTATTTCATTACCTAGATAACTGGCTCTGTATTGGGGCAGGAAATTTATTTGGTAAGTGTCATTTATCAACTGAGGCCTTTGTTGAAAACTCAAATTTTAAACGAATACTTAAAAAAGGATTTAGTGGCGTGACGTTCTTTTTAATCATAACAACAGTTTTATTAACTTTTATCGCCTATTTTCAAGGCTATCATGAACAGACAAGATTAGTGATTTTGAATCAATTGATTGTTGAAGGTATTGGGTTGCAAGTGATTAATGTTTTAATTCTTTTAATGGGAATCGGCTGTTTTTATGGGTTTTATCGATTAATCATCAGTGTATATCCCGTTTATTTATCCTTTTTTGAAAAAATAATTCCAACTGCCTATTTTGCAACGGATTGGATTTATCAACTTCAACATTGTCGGTATGTTGGGTTAATTGGGTTTATTAGTAGTTATGTGGCTGCGCTTGTCACCTTAATGTATCTGAGTTTTTATCAAGTAACTGAGATTGTGATGCCAGAGTTAGTGTCTATTGGATTGATTGGAGTTTTAGTTAGTAAAATGGCAAATCAGGTAAATGGAGTTAAAGGGACACTGATTGCTTCATTTATGAATGGAATTTTATTAACCGTTATCCCAACGCTTTCATTACATTTTTTAAAAGCGCTACAATTAGAAGGAAGTTTTAGGTCACTAGACACGTTCTTTATTTCACAATTACTTGACAGATTGTTCATATTCTAGTATAAATTGAATATAGTATTGGACTATTCAATTGTAAAAATGTTTGGAGGAAGTAATATGTTATATACTAACTGGGTATTCTGGGTTTGGATTATTGTAGCTATTTTAATTGGTGCAATTATTGGATTCTTTGTTGCTCAAAAACAATTAAAAAAATATTTACAAAAAAACCCACCTATTAATGAAGAGGTTGTTCGTACAATGATGATGCAAATGGGACGTACACCATCTCAAAAACAAATTAATCAAGTGATGAAATCAATTAATCAAAATATGAAATAAAACAAAAAGCGTATGAAAACATACGCTTTTTATGATGATAAATGTAAGAAAAGACGCCTTTCAGGGCGTCTTTTTAAAATTAAAATTGTTGTTTAGAACACATGTATTCATTTACAACTAAATCTAATTCTTGACTTTTTGCTACTGTCAATTCATGTACCATTCCAAATGTTTTTACGAGTTCGTGTAATTCAGCCTTAATGGTTGTAATACGATTATAAATGTCTTTAGAATTATTGAAATTCATCGGTTCTGAACATGAAATAGTTTTCAAGATGATTCCCCCCAGGTATTTTTGAATATAATGTAATAGTGTTTAAAATGAGACTTTATTTTCAGTTCCATTTAAAATGCGTTTATAGTTCGGGATGTGCTTAATAATAATCATTGCAGCAAATAAGGTAAACATAATTTTGGCTGTTAAGTCATAATGTCCAAACCAAACAATTAATACTGCGGCAATTGAGATAATAGTTGAAGATAAAGAGACCATTTTCCATATCTTTAATGAAATGACAAAGATAATAAAGAGTGTGATAAATAAAAGAGGTGAATAGAATAAAATGATTCCTGCACTTGTTGCAACAGCTTTTCCACCTTTGAAGTTAGCAAAAATAGGGTAAATATGTCCGATTAAAGCAAACATCGAAATAATTAAGGGATGGATCGTAGCTCCTAAGTACATGGCTGCTAAAACAGCTAACCCACCTTTTAACACATCAAGAATAAAGACAATGGTCCCCCCTTTTTTTCCAAGAACTCGGAAGGCATTCGTTGACCCTAGGTTACCAGAACCATATTGACGAATATCTTTTTGATAAAATGTTTTTCCAATTACAAGCGCTGAAGGAAATGATCCTAGCAAGTAAGCGGCAATAATTAGTATGAAGTTAATCATTTAAATCCTCCTTTTTTGCAGAATTATTATAGCATAGACTCCGATAATATTAGTGAAATTTACAAAAAAAATATAAAAAACTTCTTTTTCGACATATTTCACGCTATAATTCATACTTTAATTAATGTATAATACAGTTATTTTGAATAGATTTGGAATTAAAATTTATAAATTAGTCTTATAATGTCTAATAACATCTTTTAATCTTCGAGAAAATCTTTTAAAATGAGATAATGGAAAGGGAAAGGAGTGTTATGATGTCGACGCACTTAAATTATAATGAAGACTCAATACAAGTACTCGAAGGACTAGAAGCAGTCCGTAAAAGACCAGGGATGTATATTGGTTCAACTGACAGTCGCGGGTTACATCATCTTGTCTATGAAATTGTAGATAATGCCATTGACGAAGTTTTAGCCGGATATGGTGATCATATAAAAGTAACAATTCATGAAAATAATAGCATCAGTGTACAAGATTCTGGGCGAGGAGTTCCAACTGGAATGCATAAATCAGGAAAGCCGACACCAGAAGTTATTTTTACTGTCTTACATGCAGGTGGAAAGTTTGGAACAGGTGGATATAAAACATCTGGAGGATTACACGGGGTAGGGGCAAGTGTTGTAAATGCCCTATCTGAGTGGGTTGAAGTGACAATCAAACGTGATGGGAATGTATATCGTCAACGTTTTGAGAATGGTGGGCATCCTGTTACAGGTCTTGATATCATTGGTAAAAGTAAAGAAACAGGAACATTAGTAAGCTTCAAACCAGATCCTGAAATTTTCTCAACAACAGTTTATTCATTTGATATTTTAAGTGAACGATTACGTGAATCAGCATTTCTTTTAAAAGGATTAAAAATTGAGTTAATCGATTTAAGAAACGATAAAGAAGAAACATTTTACTATGAAGATGGAATTAAATCATTTGTTAGTTATTTAAACGAAGGAAAAGATACCCTTCATGATGTAGTTTATTTCGAGGGAGAAAGCCAAGAGATTGAAGTTGATTTTGCTTTCCAATATTCTGGAAGTTATTCAGAAAATATTTTATCTTTCGTTAATAATGTTCGGACTAAAGATGGTGGAACTCATGAAACAGGAGCTAAAGCTGTCTTAACTCGTATTTTTAATGACTATGCGAGACGTAATGGATTACTTAAAGAAAAAGAGAAAAATTTAGAAGGTGCAGACATTCGTGAAGGGGTAGCGGCCATCGTTTCAGTTCGAATTCCTGAAAATTTATTACAATTTGAAGGACAAACAAAGGCGAAACTTGGAACGCCAGAGGCTCGTTCAGCGGTAGATAATGTGATTGCAGAAAAATTAACATTTTTCTTTGAAGAAAATGGAGCTGTTGCGACACAATTAATTAAAAAAGCGATTAAAGCAGCTCAAGTCCGTGAAGCAGCGCGTAAAGCGCGAGAAGATGCTCGTAGTGGAAAAACGAAAAAGAAAAAAGAAACGAATCTTTCAGGAAAGTTAACGCCAGCTCAAACGAAAAATCCTCAGAAAAATGAGTTATTCTTAGTCGAAGGGGATTCAGCGGGTGGATCAGCGAAACTAGGTCGTAACCGTGCCTTCCAAGCAATTTTACCTCTACGTGGTAAGGTCATCAATACTGAAAAAGCAAAGATGGAAGATATCTTTAAAAATGAGGAAATTAATACGATGATTTATACCATCGGTGCAGGTGTAGGAGCGAATTTTGAATTAAGTGATGTCAATTATGATAAAGTCATCATTATGACCGATGCTGATACCGATGGGGCGCATATTCAGGTATTATTACTAACATTCTTCTTCCGATACATGCGTGAATTAGTTGAAGCGGGTAAAGTTTACATTGCATTGCCACCGCTTTATAAAGTGTCTAAAGGACAAGGAAAAAAGCAAGTGGTTGAGTATGCATGGACAGACGAAGAGTTAGGAAGCGTTATTGCGAAAGTCGGAAAAGGCTACATGTTACAACGTTACAAAGGTCTTGGAGAAATGAACGCGGATCAATTATGGGATACAACTATGAATCCTGAAACACGTACGTTAATTCAAGTCAGTATTGAAGATGCGGCAGATGCCGATCATCGCGTAACCACGTTAATGGGAGATAAAGTTGAGCCACGTCGTGAATGGATCGAGCAAAATGTCGATTTTACGATGGAAGATGATTATGATATAGAGAGGGTGTAATTTATGGAAAACTCAACCCAACGCGTTCAAGTAATGCGACTTGAAGATATTATGGGGGATCGTTTCGGACGTTACTCTAAATATATCATTCAAGATCGTGCGTTACCTGATGCTCGTGATGGATTAAAACCGGTACAACGACGTATTCTATATGCGATGTATAAAGACGGAAATACATTTGAAAAAGCATTCCGTAAATCGGCTAAAACAGTTGGAAATGTTATTGGTAATTACCATCCTCATGGCGATTCATCTGTATATGAGGCAATGGTTCGTATGTCTCAGGATTGGAAATTAAGAGAACCCCTTGTGCAAATGCATGGGAACAATGGTAGTATTGATGGCGATCCTGCAGCTGCGATGCGTTATACTGAAGCAAGATTATCAGCTATTTCAGGATTATTATTAAAAGATATCGATAAAAATTTAGTTGACTTTATTCCAAACTTTGATGATTCAATGACAGAACCAACGGTATTACCGGCATTTTTCCCTAACTTATTAGTTAATGGAGCGACAGGGATTTCAGCAGGATATGCAACTGATATTCCACCTCACAATTTAGCTGAAATTATTGATGCGGTGATTCATCGTATGAATCATAAACAGTGTCAATTAGATGACTTATTAACCTTTATCAAAGGGCCAGATTTCCCAACGGGAGCGATTATCCAAGGGATTCAAGAAATCAAAAAAGCATATGCTACGGGAAAAGGACGTATTATTGTTCGTTCAAAAGCTGAGATTGAAACGATTCGAGGAGGACGCGATCAAATCGTTGTCACTGAAATTCCTTACGAAGTCAATAAAGCGAATTTAGTGAAAAAAATTGATGATTTACGTATTGATAAAAAAATCGACGGAATCATGGAGGTTCGTGATGAAACTGATCGTAATGGATTACGTATTGTCATTGAACTAAAAAAAGACGTGAAATCTGAAATGGTGTTGAACTATTTATTCAAAAATACGGATTTACAAGTGTCATATAACATCAATATGGTGGCGATTCATAATAAGCGTCCTGTCTTGATGGGATTAATGGACTTAATTGACGCTTATATCCAACATCAAAAAGAAGTTGTAACTAATCGTTCAAATTATGATTTAAAACGTGCACGTGAACGTCAACACATCGTTGAAGGTTTAATTAAAATGGTGTCAGTTTTAGATGAAGTGGTTCATATGATCCGCCAATCGAAAGATAAATCAGATGCGAAGAAAAATTTAATGGTAGCTTTTGAGTTTAGTGAACGTCAAGCTGAAGCTATCGTGATGTTACAGTTATATCGTTTAACGAATACAGATGTGACAGCGCTACAACAAGAAAACGAAGAGTTATCAAAAACAATCTTAGAATTAACTGAGATTTTAAGTAGCGAAACGAAGTTATTAAAAGTCATTCAAACAGAATTAAAACAAGTGCGAAAAGATTTTAAAACGGAGCGACGCAGTCAAATAGAGGAACAAATTCAAGAGATTAAAATTGATGAGACTGATATGATTACCAAAGAAGATGTTATTGTCGCTGTTACAAAAGATGGATATGTCAAACGGACGAGTATTCGTTCATACAATGCAACGAAATCTGAAATGCCAGTGATGAAAGATGGCGATGAACTGGTATCAAAATTACAAGTCGATACGCTACAAACGCTATTGATGTTTACGAATCGAGGAAGTTTTATCTACTTACCAGTCTATAAACTCCCAGAGTTTAAATGGAAAGATATTGGACAGCACGTTTCAAATCTAGTAACGATCGATTCAGAGGAGAAAGTGATAGCAGTCTTCGCGATTAGTGATTTTAAATCGGAAGAGTGTTTATTCTTTACAACAGCAAACGGTATGATTAAAAAGACTCGTTTAGGTGATTTTGAAGTGTCTCGTTATAATCGTGCCATGATGGCGATGGCGGTTAAAGAAGATGATGTTTTAATTTCAGTGGTTAAAGCACCAAGTCCAAATGATGTCATCATGGTCACAAAACAGGGTTACTTGTTGAAGTTTAGTGATGAGGAAATTGCTATTACGGGTCTTAAGGCTATGGGGGTTAAAGGGATTGCCATTGGAAAAGATGATCAGCTAATCAAAGTGGTGTTAGCTAATGCAAACGATGAGTTGTTATTATTAACACAACGTGGGAATATCAAAAAGTTAAAAGTAAAAGATATTGCCCTCTCTTCACGTAATAAAAAAGGATCACTTGGAATCAAGGCGATTAAATCAAACCCACATTATTTTGTTGATTGTATTAAAGTTGAATCGAATCAAGAGGTTTATATTAAAACAGAGACAACGCAAGTGAAGTTGAATCTTTCACTCTTTAAGGCGGTTGATTTAAACTCTGTTGGAACCAATATTGTAGATGATGCGGTCATGAAATTGATGATTGATGAAATAGAATAATTAGAAAAGTCGGCTTCTATTAAGAAGTCGATTTTTTATTTTGAACCGAACTAAATTCATTTGTTCATATTCTTAGGTCTTAGCACATACAATCTTATGAGTGTATCTAGAGTTAAGTCGGAAATGATGGTGAAAAGGAATGCAAATGCTTAGTAAAGTTGAATCAGCAATATTTAAACAAACCTTACATTATCCACTACTACAAGTTGTAGAAAATAAAACCGTCATCATTAACGATCGTTGTACGGTTGAACATTTTACGGATGATTTTTGCATGGTTAAGACGCCTGATTGTACTTATCAGTTAAGTGGAATCAATTTTAGAGTTAAAGAATATGGAGACTTTGTTATTAGAATTGAAAGTGATGGAGTAAAAAAAATAGAAATAGTCGGTGATGAAAATGAAAAATAAGTGGTTAAGTCTGTTTATTCCAAAAGTTCAAATCATAGTGCCTACAATGACTGAAGTTAATCGATTGAGGCAACGTAATGTGATGATTTATGGGGTGAAAAAACATCCGGATGGTTACTTGGTGACGGTTAGGAAGGATATTTTGGATAAATTGGAGGGATATCCGGTTGCTCGGACACTTTCCATTTATCCGCCTTTTCTTAAAGTAGGAGTTCCTATCATTGGATTAGTGTTGATTTTGATGCTTTTAATGCAAAAGTATACCATCGGGTATCGGATTGATGGAAATTTAACACCACAGGAACAAGATGAATTAGAAACTTTGCTTGAACCCCACTTTCAGGAATTAGGTCCATTTCATTTCCTAAAAAGTGATTTGGATGTGATTTATGAGGAGCTTAAAGCTTATTACAATGATTATGTATGGGTAAATATCTACCGAAAAGGAACAGACATCATTTTTGATGTTTATGATATTACGTTAGAAGAACAAGATGATGACAGTGAATATTCACAAACGTTATTTGCTAAGCGTTCTGGTTTGGTGAAGAACTATATTGTAGACAGTTGTCGTGTGTTGGTGGAGCAAAATCAAGTTGTTAAAAAAGGGGATCCACTTGTTGCTTGTTATGTCGAACAACCATATACGAGTGAGATTATTCCGATAGATGATGTGGCACGGGGAGAAGTTTGGGCTGATACATGGTACACTGTTGATGTAAGGGCGTCTAAAAGCTATGTAGAAGAACGGTTTACAACGAATAAAGAGACTTATTATGTTCTTCATCTTGGCGGAAAAGAATTTACTTTTCCATTCGATGAGATAAATTTTGAAAAGTACGAAGAAGTCGATAAATCATATGATCCCTTCTTTTTCCTCAAAAATTCACCGCTTTATTTAGAAAAAAGACAATATTATGAAAAAAGTGATATAATAATAACAAACACTTATGACGAGATTAAGGCTAATTTATTAGTCCTTGTCCAAAATAAATTCAAAGAAGAAACCGATGGTGAGTTTATCATCAAGAATTTGGAGATAATATCAGAAGAGGAAACAGATGATGAGATTTATTTCAAATGTCATCTAACTGTATACGAAAATATCGCATATTAGAGGAGCTGAATTATGAGTAAAGATCCGATTAAGATACAAGAAGTATTTGAAACAATGGATGAGATTATTTCTGTTGTTGGACATCATGATAAGCATTTAAAAATCTTTGAAGATTACTATAATGTTGAAATTTCTTTACGTGGAGATCAACTCTACGTTTACGGAGATGAAGCAAAAGCTTCAGAAGTTCGTGAAGTGTTAGTAGCTTTAGTGGACTTACATCGTAAAGGAAAAGACGTAACAGAGCGAGATGTTTTATATGCAATTAAGATGAATGAACAAAATCGCCTAGGTGAACTTGAGTCATTGTTTGATGAACGATATAAAATTATTAAAACAACACAAGGGAAAACGATTTTTGCGAAAACTTTTAATCAAAAAGATTATTATCGAAAAATTCTAGATAATGATTTAGTCTTTGGAATTGGTCCTGCAGGGACAGGGAAAACTTATTTAGCAGTTGTTATTGGTGTTTCATTATTAAAGAAAAACATCGTTCGAAAAATTATTTTAACTCGTCCTGTTGTAGAAGCGGGAGAAAATTTAGGATTCTTACCTGGAGATTTAAAAGAGAAGGTGGATCCTTACTTAAGACCGTTATATGATGCGTTATATGATGTATTAGGTCTTGAACAAACTGAAAAAATGATTGAACGTGGGATTATCGAGATTGCCCCATTAGCTTATATGCGCGGTCGTACACTTGAAGATGCTTATATCATTTTAGATGAAGCGCAAAATACAACGAAACAACAGATGAAAATGTTCTTAACGCGTTTAGGATTTAATTCAAAAATGGTTGTCACAGGTGATGAAACGCAGATTGACCTTCCAAAACCGGTGAAGTCAGGATTAAAACATGCAAAAGAAATTTTACATGATGTTAAAGGAATTGAATTTGTTCAATTTGAAACAGTCGATGTTGTACGACATACGCTTGTTCAAAAAATTATTGAAAGCTATGAAAAGACCGGAGAATAAAGGAGCAACAAACGAAAATGGCAGTAGATATTCAATTTTACAATCAAACAGATGAAGCAGTTGAAAGATATGAGCAAATGATTGAACGTGTTGTAGTTGAAACGTTAAAGCAAGAAAACTTAGCGCATGAGTTTATTGAGTGTAGTTTTATCTTTGTGGATAATGAACAAATTCGTGAAATCAATGCAAATTATCGTCAAAAAGATGCCGTAACAGATGTTATAACATTTGCAATTGAGGATGAAACTCCTGGAGAAATAAAGATTCAAGGAGTTCCTATGCCAAGAATGTTAGGTGATGTCTTTATTTCATTACCACGCACACGAGAACAAGCAGAGCGATTTGGTCATTCATTTGATCGTGAACTTTCGTTTTTAGCCGTTCATGGATGTTTACATCTTCTAGGTTATGATCATCTTGTGAAAGAAGAAGAGGAAATCATGTTCGCTAAACAGGAGGATGTCCTAAATGCGCTCGGAATCAGACGTTAAAGAGACTCATTCTATTCAAGCAATTTTAAAATCGTTTAAATATGCAAGTCGGGGTATCTTGACATCATTCTTAATAGGGCGTAATATTAAAGTCCACTATACCGCAGCACTAATCGTGCTAGGGTGTGGGCTTTATTTTCGTATTAGCAAAGTAGAATTTATTTTGTTATTTCTAACAATTGCTCAAGTGATTACGTTAGAAATGATTAATACTGCGATAGAGAGAACCGTTGATTTAGTAACATCAGACTATCATATTTATGCGAAAATAGCGAAAGATGTCGCAGCAGGAGCCGTTTTGGTCAGCGCGATCATCGCAACTATTATCGGAGGAATTATCTTTCTTCCATATATATCTAGTCAGTAGGTGAAAAAATGAAAGAAATGTACACAGATTTAATTGCAGCAGCGAAGGAAGCTTATCAAAATGCATATGTTCCGTATTCGAAATTCCCAGTAGGTGCGGCTTTAAAATTAAAAGATGGAAGTATTATCAATGGAGCAAATGTTGAAAATGCCTCTTTTGGATTGACTAATTGTGCAGAGCGCTCAGCTTTATTTACAGCTTTTACAAAAGGTTATCGTCGTGACGATATTGAGGCCATTGCAGTTGTAGCAAATACAGATCGTCCAATTTCACCATGTGGAGCATGTCGTCAAGTCATTAGTGAATTAATGCCACAAGACGCACAAGTTATTTTATTAAGTAACAAGGACGAAATTAAAATTTATACAGTGTCAGAATTATTACCATATTCATTTACATCGGAGGATTTATAATGACAGAAAAACATTTTAAGTCTGGGTTCGTCTCAATTATTGGTCGCCCTAATGTTGGAAAATCAACATTTTTAAATCAAGTATTAGGGAAAAAAATTGCGATTATGAGCGATAAACCTCAAACAACACGAAATAAAATTCAAGGTGTTATCACAGATGCGGATTCACAAACAATTTTTATTGATACACCAGGAATTCATAAACCTAAACATGAGCTTGGAAAATTTATGACCGATTTAGCCATTGGAACATTAAATGAAGTGGATGCTGTTATGTTTATGGTCAATGCAACTGAGAAAGTAGGAAAAGGGGATCGCTTCATTATTGAACATTTACAAAATGTAAAACAACCTGTTTTCTTAGTCATTAATAAAATTGATTTAATTACAAAAGAAGAATTATTAACAGTTATTGCTTCATTCCGTGAAGAGTATAATTTTGCTGGAATTATTCCAATTTCTGCGATGACTGGGGAGAATGTAGAGACATTAATCTCAGTTATCAAAGAGGCGCTTCCTGAAGGGCCACAATTTTATCCATCAGATTATATTACTGATCATCCAGAACGTTTCATTATTTCTGAGTTAATTCGTGAAAAAGTTTTACATTTAACTCATGAAGAAGTTCCGCATTCAGTTGCTGTCGTTATTGATAAAATTGAAAAAGTAGAAGGTAAAAATGTGATTGATGTGATGGCGACTATTGTTGTTGAACGTCCTTCACAAAAAGGGATTTTAATTGGTAAGGGTGGAAAAATGTTAAAAGACATTGGAACACTAGCTCGTAAAGATATCGTGAAATTACTTGGAACAAAAATTTACTTAGAGTTATGGGTAAAGGTTCAAAAGGATTGGCGTAATAAAAAATTATACTTAAATGATTTCGGATATAGCGAAAAAGAATACTAATTCGACTTTTTAAGACAAAAGTGTCATAAATTCTTGGAGTTTGGATATCCTAATGACTAGAGGGTTTAAATAATAGCTTAGCTAGTAAGAAGGGATTTAAATGAATAGCTTAGAATGGGAAGTGTTCAAACGTACAGGAAAAATTGAGCACTATTTGTTATTAAAAGAAACTGAGAATAGTAAGATAGATTTAACTTCACCTACTGAGTTTTCAGAAGAATTAATAAGTTCGGAGGCAACGAAAGCCATAAGGGAGGATTAACAACATGGCGCTCGATGTGGATGGGATTATTTTAAAAAACTTTAATTATGGTGAACATCATAAAATTATAAAAGTTCTGACTCGGAATATGGGAGTTATTGGTGTGTTTGTCCAAAATGCCAATAAAGTTAATACAAAAAAGAGTGCACTTGTTCAACCATTAACAAGTGCACGTTTTAATTTAAAACCCTCAACCAATGCAAACAGTGAATTGTATTACTTATATTCTGGAGAAGTTGAAAATCATTATTTAAATATTAAGCTTGATTATGAAACGGTTGCTTATTTTTATTTCATGATTGAATTGATTTTAAAAGGTGTGTCATCAGATGAATATAGTGCTTATATTTATCGACTATTGAAAAATTTCTTAGACGCAGCAGACGCGGGGTATAATCCGTATCTGTTGAGTCTAATTTTTCAATTTAAAATGATGCCGGTTCTTGGGATAGAGCCAGTACTTGATTGTTGTGCAAATTGTCGTTCTACTGAACAGATTGTCACGATTGGTATCCGTCAAGGTGGATTAGTTTGTGCCAAGTGTTATGACAATACACAACCTATTTTAATTGATGCGCCCTTGATTCCAATTGTCCGTGCACTTTATCGAGTTGATATTGATCATCTACCAGAGGTTGAGCTAGAAGATGAATTACTACAACCTATTGAACAAATTTTAGATGCTTATTATGAGACTTATGCAGGACTTCATTTAAGAACGAAAAAGTTTTTAAAAGACTTAACATAAAATCAAAATCGCTTAAAAATCGCCACGATTTAAGTGATTTTTTTTGTTGAATAAATGATTTTCTTTTGTTATTTTTTCATACTTTTGTATATTGTGTTTTATGTATTGATATAATATAATGGTAATAGTATAATGCAATATTTATGTGATGACGAAGAATAGTACTTTTGAAGCATTGAACTTAAGCGAGTCTGGGAGGGTGTGAGCCAGATGTCAAATTCTTAAGGAACGGAACTTTCGAGCATATTTAACAAAGTGGTAAAAAGCTTGCTTTTTACAAATAGGGTGGAACCGCGGGAATAACTCTCGTCCCTATGCTTGTGGGCATAGGTATGAGAGTTTTTATTATTTCTATGTTCACAAGATCTTAATTTTGTTAAGCAAAGGAGCATCAGTATGAGTCAAGTTACTATGGAAAAAATCGTAAATATGTCAAAAACACAAGGTTTCGTTTACCAAGGTAGTGAAATTTATGGTGGATTAGCGAACACTTGGGATTATGGGCCATTAGGTGTCGAATTAAAAAATAATGTTAAAAAAGCTTGGTGGAAAAAATTCATTCAAGAATCTCCATACAATGTAGGATTAGATAGTGCCATCTTAATGAACCCTCAAACATGGGTTGCATCAGGACATGTTGGAGGATTTAGTGATCCTTTAATGGACTGTAAAGTATGTAAAAGCCGTCACCGTGCCGATAAATTAATTGAAGATCATGGAGATGATATCGTAGCTGATGGATGGACAGAAGAACAAATGATGAATTACATCCGTGAACATAACATCGCATGTCCAGATTGTGGGGCACATGATTTCACAGATATTCGTCAATTTGAATTAATGTTCAAAACACACATGGGTGTTGTATCAGATGAAAAATCAGCTGTTTACTTACGTCCTGAAACAGCACAAGGAATCTTCGTTAACTTTAAAAACGTTCAACGTACATCTCGTAAAAAAATTCCATTTGGAATTGGACAAATCGGGAAATCATTCCGTAACGAAATTACACCAGGAAACTTTACATTCCGTACACGTGAATTCGAACAAATGGAATTAGAATTCTTCTGTAAACCAGGTGAAGATGCTAAGTGGTATGAATTCTGGAAAGAATATTGCTGGAATTGGCTAGTAAGCTTAGGAATGAACCCAGAGCACATCCGTCAACGTGAACATTCACCAGAAGAATTAAGTCATTATAGTAACGGAACATCAGATATTGAATATCGTTTCCCATTCGGATGGGGAGAATTATGGGGAGTTGCAAATCGTACAGATTTCGACTTAAAAGCTCATATGAAAGAATCAGGAGCAAACTTTGAATACCAAGATCCAACAACGAATGAAAAATACGTGCCATATTGTATTGAACCATCGGTTGGAGCTGATCGTGTAACCTTAGCCTTTTTAGTTGATGCTTATGCAGAAGAGACATTAGAAAATGGTGAAACACGTGAAGTGTTAAAATTCCATCCAGCTTTAGCTCCTTATAAAGTGGCAGTATTACCATTAGTTAAAAAATTAAATGAGCAAGCTTTAGAAGTATTTGCAGATTTATCAAAACACATGATGGTAGATTATGATGAAGCAGGAACAATTGGTAAACGTTACCGTCGTCAAGATGCAATCGGGACACCATTCTGTGTGACATTCGATTATGATTCATTAGAAGATAAAAAAGTAACTGTTCGTCACCGTGATACAATGGAACAAGAACGTGTTGCAATTGATGAGTTAGTTGAGTACATCACATCAAAAATTCAATTCTAAAACATAGTTTTACTAATTAGACATTATAGGAGAGAGGGTGATTTACGGTGAATAAGGGTCGGATTCCACAAGAATTATTTGATCAAGTCATTGCACAAAGTGACATTGTTGATGTTGTTAGTGATTATGTTCAATTAACTAAAGCCGGTAAAAACTATAAAGGCTTATGTCCTTTTCACGGTGAAAACACCCCTTCTTTTGTGGTGTCACCGGATAAAGGAATTTATAAATGCTTTGGTTGTGGTGAAGGTGGAAATGTTATTTCTTTTATTTCACAACTTGAAGCAATTTCTTACCCACAAGCTATTTTAAAATTGGCACAACGAGCAGGAATTCAAACCGACTTAGTTGCTAGTCTTTCGCAGTCTACACAAAATTCAAAATATAAAAATGAGTATGACCTTTTAGAATTTTCTAAAGGGTTTTACCATTATTATCTGAATCATACAAAAGAGGGAAAAATCGCCCTTGAGTATTTAACAAAACGTGGAATGTCAGCGGAAATGATTGAGCAATTTGGTATTGGTTTATCTCCATCCTACTCGGATGCTCTTGTCAAAACATTAGCAAATAACCAATTTTCTTTACCTCAGGCAACACAACTTGGGTTATTAAACGAGCATAATGGTCAATATTATGACCGATTTAAATCTCGGATTATGTTCCCAATTTTTGATAAGGTAGGAAAAGTGGTTGGATTTAGTGGGCGTGTCTTTTTAGAGGGGGACACACATTTAGGAAAGTATGTAAATTCTCCGGAATCACCATTATTTCAAAAGGGGAAACTGATTTATAACTTGCATGAGGCAAAGTTAGCCATTCGACGTCATAACCGAGTACTGTTATTTGAAGGATTTTTAGATGTTATTTCTGCTGTGGAAGCAGGAATTTCAGAATCTGTTGCCACAATGGGGACAGCCTTTACCGAAGATCATGGTCGAGAATTAAGACGTTTAACCGATCATATCATTATTTGTTATGACGGAGATAAAGCTGGATTAGCTGCTGCTAATAAAGCCATTCCAATTTTAATGTCGCAAAACTTTATAGTAAGTGTTGTCGAGATTCCATCGAAGATGGACCCGGATGAATTCATAAAAACAAATGGTGCCGAAGCTTTTTCGAAATTAGTTGATCAGGCGATTCCCGCCATCGATTATCAATATCGTTATATCAAACGTCAGTTTAATTTAGAATTTGTCAGTCATCGCGATCAATTTAAACGTGCTATTTATCATTTAGCATATTCTTTACAAAGTCCGACTCTTCAGGAGTTAATATTGAAAAAATTAGCGCAAGATATCTCCATCGGAGAACAAAGTATTTTACAAGAGTTTGCAAGTGGAAAAAGTCAAGTGTATAAAAATACCAATATTAACAACAATAAAAATGAAATGAGTCAAATGAGACGCCATCATTTGAGAGACACTAAGTATGACCGGTCAGAAAAAATGTTAATTCATTATATGTTAAAAGACCGACGTGTCGCTTTGCAGGTAGAGAAAGAATTAAATGGTTACTTAAATGATCCGACGAGACGAAACATTGTCCTTTACATTTTAGATTATTACACCGTACATGAGACAATGAATTTACAATATTTTTTAAATTGGATTGATGAAGCGTTAGTGAAACCAATCACGGACATTATTTTTGAATGTGAGACCTTACCACCTTTAACGAACGATAATGTCATCCGTGATTTAATATTAGTTGTGAAAGAGTATGTTTATAAAGCCCAAATGGAGCAGTTAAAAAAGCAAATCAGTGAAGCAACATTAGATCATGAAAAATTGGAACTACTAGGTAAAGTTAATCAACTTAAACAGCAGTTTGGTAAGTAAAAAGGAGTGGTTTTATGTCAAATCCGGTACTTGACGAGAAAAAAATTCTGGAAATTAATAGTCAACTAATCAAGTTAGGAAAGAAGCGCGGTTATTTAACATACGATGAAATCAACAATAGTTTCGAACAAGTTCAATTAGATCCAGAAATGATTAGTTCATTTTTAGATTTATATGATTCAGAAGGAATCAGCATTGTTAAATCTGAGAAAATTGTTGAAACGCCTGAAGTTGGTGAGACAGAAGAGGAAGATACAGTCTTATTATTACCAGATTTTGATGCTGACGAAGATGAAGATAATATTCCAGCCAATTTCTCTACTGAAGATGAAGTTGATTTAGAAGAAAAATTTGATGAGTTTGAATTCACCTCACAATTTAAAATTAATGATCCAGTTCGTATGTATTTAAAAGAAATTGGACGCGTTGAATTATTATCTAGTCAAGAAGAAATTAACTTTGCGAAAAAGATTGAACGTGGAGATATCTCATCAGAAATTTTAGAAATACGCCGTAAAAATGAGCCGCTTCCGGAAGAGTTGTTAGAACGTATTGATTTATTAATCCAAGATGCTGGGGAAGCAAATGACGGAAATGAGTTTTTAATTGGGGTTACTGAATTAAGTGATGAAGAAGCACGACGTGTTATTCAAGAAGGTGAATATGCAAAAAAACGTCTTGTTGAAGCTAACTTACGTTTAGTTGTTAGTATCGCTAAACGTCATGTTGGACGTGGGATGTTATTCTTAGATTTAATTCAAGAAGGAAATATGGGATTAATTAAAGCGGTTGAAAAATTCGATTATCGTAAAGGATTTAAATTCTCGACTTATGCAACATGGTGGATTCGTCAAGCTATTACACGTGCGATTGCGGATCAAGCGCGTACCATTCGTATTCCGGTTCACATGGTTGAAACAATTAATAAATTAGTTCGTATTCAACGTCAATTAGTTCAAGAATTAGGGCGTGAACCTTTACCAGAAGAAATTTCTGAGAAAATGGGAATCGCTCCTGAAAAAGTACGCGAAATTTTAAAAATTTCACAAGAACCTGTTTCATTAGAATCACCAGTAGGTGAAGAAGATGATTCTCATTTAGGAGATTTCATCCCAGATGCGGATGCCTTATCACCATCTGAATTCGCCTCAAATGAAATGCTAAAAAAAGAATTAGACGATGTGTTAGAAACATTAACGGATCGCGAAGAACGTGTTCTCCGTTTACGTTTTGGACTTGAAGATGGACGTACTCGTACGCTTGAAGAAGTAGGAAAAGAATTTGGTGTGACACGTGAACGTATTCGTCAAATTGAAGCGAAGGCCTTACGTAAACTTCGCCACCCATCTCGTAGCCGTCGTTTAAAAGACTTCATGGAAGAATAGGAATATAAAATATGAGTTATGAACTTTCAACACGATTACAAACATGTTTAGATGCGTTAAAACCTTTGCAAAAAATTGCAGATATTGGAACGGATCATGCTTATTTACCTTGTGTTGGAATGCTTGACAATCAGTTGACTTATGCAATTGCTGCAGATATTGGAGTTGGCCCATTAGAGTCAGCTAAAGCAACTATCAAACGATATGGATTAGAAGCTAAAATAGAAACTCGTCTAGGTGGCGGGTTATCCATTTTAGCTCCTAGTGAAGTAGAAGGGGTTGTCGTTGCAGGAATGGGAGGAAAACTGATTGTTTCTATTTTAGACGCAGACATTCCACTCACAACATCATTTAAGCGATTAGTTTTACAACCTAACATCGATGCAAATTTAGTTCGAGCTTGGTTATCTAACCATTCGTTTACAATCATTGATGAAAAAATCGTCTTAGATGAAGGGAAGTTTTATGAAGTCATTGTAGCGGAACCTACTGATGAAGAGACTTCATATAACGAACTAGATCTTGAATTTGGACCTATTTTACGTCAGACACCAAATGATGAGGTGTTTAAAGCAAGATGGATGAAAGAATTTAATAAAAATCAAGAAATTATGGATCAGTTAGCCGTTAATCATCCACGCTTGGCTGATTTAGAAGCTCGCCAGGCATTATTATCGGAGGTTTTAAAATGTCAATCGTAATTTCAGATGTGATTAAACAATTAGAAACTTTATATCCAAAACATTTAGCGGCGTTTGATAAAGACCCAAATGGATTACATATTGGAAATGTTAATCGTCCGTTAACAAAAGTTTTAGTCACACTTGATGTGACGAAATCTGTCGTTGAAGAAGCGATTGAAAAAGGAGCGAACTTAATTGTTGCTCATCATCCATTCATTTTTCGTCCTTTAGCGAACATTAATACCAATACGCCAAAAGGAAAAATTGTTGAACTTTGTATTAAACATGATATTTGTGTTTATGCGATGCATACTAATTTTGATATTGCGAAAAATGGGATGAATGATTGTTTAGCTCAAACCATCGGTTTAGAAAATATTCAACCGTTAATTCCAACCAAACGTGAAGAATATTCTAAATTAGTCATCTATACACCAGCTACTCACAGTGATTCGATTCGTCAAGTGATGTCAGAAGCGGGTGTTGGGCAAATCGGAAATTATTCTCATTGTACCTTTGCGAGTACGGGAATTGGTTCATTTAAACCGCTTGATGGAAGTCAACCGTTTTTAGGAAATGTAAATGAAGTAGAATTGGTTGAAGAAGTAAAATTAGAAGGGGTTATTCCGACCGCTTTAGTTGGAAGCGCCATTGCAAAAATTAAATCGGTCCATCCATATGAGGAAATGGCGTATGATGTCTATGCCTTAAATGTGACGATGCCTGATGCTCAGTATGGACTTGGACGTATGGGACAAGTTCCGACCCCTTTAAAAGCTGTTGATTATATTAAACACGTCAAAAAGTCATTAAAGATTGAAAATGCACGTTTTGTCGGTTCACTAGATAAAACCATTAAAACAGTCGCTATCATTGGTGGTAGTGGGGCAAGTTATATCGGACCTGTCAAAGCGAAAAAAGTAGATTTATTTATTACAGGTGATGTTGGATTCCACGATGCTCAAGATGCACAGGATATGGGCTTAAATGTCTTAGATGTTGGTCACCATGCAGAGTATGTAATGAAAGAGCACGTTGCTGCTATTTTAAATGAGTTGTTTGGAGAGATTGCAACTGCATCCGTGATTAGTACGGAACCCTTCCAATTTGTTTAAAATGAATAAATCACATAAAATATTGTCTTTTTTAGGTTCAATGTATATAATAGAACTAAGAAAAAAATAAAAAAACGTTGAATGAGGCATAGTAGTGAGGACTAGCTATTCAGGGAGAGAATATCGTAGACTGAAAGTATTCTTATAGAGATAGCTCATGAATTCACCTTATGAGTGGTGCTAATCACACCCGGGAACTCCCCGTTATCTGTTTTGAGTGGACAAGTCAATGATTTGTCAATAAAGGTGGTACCGCGTGTGAAACGTCCTTTTTTAAGGACGTTTTTTTATTTTTTAAAAATAAGTTTGGAGGAATCGTCATGCTAAATCGATTAAAAGAGTTACAAATCGAAGCAATTAATGAAGTATCAAATACGACAGATTTAAAAGAGTTAAATGATCTTCGTGTTAAATATCTTGGTAAAAAAGGTCCAATCCAAGAAGTAATGAAAAATATGAAAGATATGCAACCTGAAGAACGTAAAAGTGCAGGAGCTGTTTCAAATGAAGTAAAAAATGCAATCTCAGCAGCGATTGAAACAAAAAAAGAAGAGTTAGAGGCTTTAGCGATTCAACAAAAATTAGCAAATGAAACGATCGACGTGACATTACCAGGTCGTACAGTAAACATTGGAGTAACGCACCCATTACAGGCGGTGACAAATGAATTAGAATCATTATTTATTTCAATGGGATATACGGTAGAAGAAGGACCAGAAGTTGAATGGGATCATTATAACTTCGAACTTTTAAACTTACCTAAAGGTCATCCAGCTCGTGATATGCAAGATTCATTCTATATTACAGAAGAATCATTATTACGTACGCATACATCACCTGTTCAAGCACGCGTTTTAGAAGCAGCGAAAGGAAAAGGTCCAATTAAAATTATCTGTCCAGGTAAAGTATACCGTCGTGATGATGATGATGCGACTCACTCACATCAATTTACACAAATTGAAGGATTAGTAGTTGATACTGATGTAACAATGGCTGATTTAAAAGGAACATTACTTGAACTTGCACGTCAAATGTTTGGTCAAGATCGCGAAATCCGTTTACGCCCATCATTCTTCCCATTCACTGAACCATCAGTTGAAGTGGACGTAACATGCTCAAAATGTGGTGGATGTGGATGTAACATTTGTAAAGGTACAGGATGGATTGAAATTTTAGGAGCAGGTATGGTTCATCCAAACGTATTAGAAATGTCTGGATTTGACTCAAAAGTATATCAAGGATTTGCCTTTGGTATTGGAGCAGAACGTATTGCAATGCTTAAATACGGAATTGAAGATATCCGTAACTTCTATACAAATGATTTAAGATTTATCAATCAATTTAAATAAGACATTTTTAATAGGAATTGGAGGCTATAACATGTTAGTTTCAGTAAATTGGTTAAATCAATATGTCAATATTAGCGATATTGATCCAAAAGAATTAGCAGAGCGTATTACACGCACAGGAATCGAAGTAGAATCAGTAAATATCTTATCAGATGCAACAAATATTGTTATTGGTCATGTTTTAGAACGTGTTCAACATCCAAATGCCGATAAATTATCGGTTTGCCAAGTAGATGTTGGAGGAGAAGAAGGGGTTCTTCAAATCGTTTGTGGAGCGAAAAACGTAGCTGCGGGACAAAAAATTATTGTCGCTAAACCAGGAGCTGTTTTACCAGGAAACTTTAAAATTAAACGTTCTAAATTACGCGGTGAAGAATCAAACGGAATGTGCTGTTCATTAAAAGAATTAGGAATTGAGCAAAAATTAGTTCCAACAGCTTATGCTGAAGGAATCTTCGTTTGTGCGGATGATGCACCGGTTGGAATGGATGCATTAGAATATTTAAAATTCAATGATACGGTCATTGAATTAGGATTAACACCTAACCGTATGGATTGTTTATCTATGTATGGAGTGGCTTACGAAGTTGGAGCTATTTTATCACGTGAGGTTAAATTTGAAGAGGTTTCTGTTAACGAAGTAGCAGAAGCAGCTAAAGATTTAATCAAAGTAACATCTAACACAGAAAAATCACCAGCTTATTTAACACGCGTGGTGAAAAATGTTGAAATTAAGGAATCTCCACAATGGTTACAAGCGATGTTAATCGCAGCAGGGATGCGTCCGAAAAATAACGTAGTCGATGTCACAAACTTCGTCATGTTAGAAATGGGACAACCATTACATGCATTTGATTATGAGACGATTACGTCAAAAGAAATCGTTGTACGTGAAGCTGTTAATGGTGAAACAATTAAAACGTTAGACGGTCAAGACCGTGAATTGGTTGAAGGAGATATCATCATTACAGACGGAAAAACGCCAATTGCGATTGCCGGCGTAATGGGGGGAGAAAATACAGAGGTTACCGATGAAACAAAAACTGTTTTATTAGAATCTGCAATGTTTGATCGTCTTCAAGTTCGTAAAACAGCAACTCGCTTAGGATTACGTTCTGAAGCGTCAGCTCGTTTTGAAAAGGGAATTGATCCTCAACGTGTCGAGTTAGCGTTAAATCGTGCAGCTTCATTATTAGCTGAGCTTGCAAATGGTGAAGTTTGCCAAGGAATCGTGGCAGATGATCGATTTGAATTAACAGCGGTTGACATTGAGATTACAGCCGAAAAAATTAACTCAGTTTTAGGAACAAACATGTCAACGGATGAAGTGGCATCAATTTGGTCTCGTTTACAATTTACTTATGATTTAAATGGTGAAGTCTTCACAGTTCATGTGCCATCTCGACGCTTAGATATTACAATTGTTGAAGATTTAATTGAAGAAGCGGGGCGTATTTATGGATACGATAAAATCCCAACAACCCTCCCTTCAACAGATATTAAAGGTGGATATTCACCAATTCAATTAGTACGTAATCGTGCTCATGAAACGTTAAAAGCATGTGGGCTAACACAAGTGATTACGTATTCATTAACAAGTGAGGAAAAAGCGACTCAATTCTTATCATTACCAGCAGATGTAAAAGAAACCGTTAAGTTATCAATGCCAATGAGTGAAGAGCGTGCTTACTTACGTCAATCAACAATTCCAGGATTATTAGAAGTCGTTCGTTACAACAATGCTCGTACAATGGCTAATGTTGCAATTTATGAAATTGGTAAAGTATACGGACAAACTGAAGGGGATTACGTAGAAGAAACGAAAATTTCAGGTGCGGTAACGGGACAATTAATCCAAAATAAATGGCAAGGAAAAGTTGAAAATGTTGACTTCTTTGTAGCTAAAGGATATGTTGAGACATTATTAACTGAAATGGGTCATTTAAATGTTACTTATCGTCCAGTTGATGCAACGGAATATAAAGACTTCCATCCAGGACGTAGTGCGGTTGTGTTAGTAAATGATGTAACAGTTGGAGTAGTCGGTCAAGTTCACCCTGCCTTACAACAAGAATTAGATTTAAATGAAACATATGTTTTTGAATTATCATTAGATGCTTTATACGGATTAGAAACATCAAAACCTGGATATGAAATCATCGCTAAACATCCAGGGATGACTCGTGATATTGCCTTAGTGGTAAATCGTGAAGTGTTAGCTGACGACCTAGTTCAAACGATTAAAAAGGCTGCTAATAAATTATTACAAACAGTTGAAGTGTTCGATATTTATGAAGGTAAGGGAGTAGAAGAAGGTAAGAAATCTGTTGCGATTTCACTTTACTACTTAGATCGTGAAAAAACATTAACAGACGAAGATTTACAACCAACACATCAAAAAGTATTAGATGCTTTAACAGCAGAACATGATGCTGTGTTACGCGGATAATTATCAAAACCTAAAAAGGAACAAGTTTCGACTTGTTTCTTTTTATTTTGATGAGAATATTAGTGAAAAGTTTTCAAAAAACAGAAAAGTTGGTTATAATAGAAATAGTAATGACAGATGAGGTGAAAACATGACAAATCAAAATCTAAAACAGCTTAGAGATCGTATAGATGAAATTAATTTACAAATGCTTGAGTTATTAAACGAACGTACTGCTATTGTAGAATTAGTAGGACGCGAAAAAGATAAACAAGGATTAAAAAAATATGATCCCATTCGTGAACATCAAATTTTAGAAAGTTTAAAAGCTAAAAATAATGGACCGATGACGGATGAAATGATGGTTCATATTTTTAAAGAAATCTTTAAGTTGAGTGTGAAGTTACAAGAAGATAATAGTCAAAAAGGATTATTAGTATCTCGAAAAAATAAAGCTCATGATACGGTGATTGATGTTCAAGGTGACTTGGTCGGAGGTGATGTTCAAACTCTGATTTTTGGTCCATGTAGCGTTGAATCAAAAGAACAAATGGAGCTCGTGGCTAAGAATTTAGCAGACAAAGGTTTAAAATACATCCGTGGAGGTGCATTTAAGCCACGTACATCGCCATATGATTTCCAAGGTTTAGGAGTCGAAGGGTTGAAAATTATGTCGGAAACAGCAAAAAAATATGGGTTACGCGTGGTTAGTGAAATCATGGATGCAAAAGATTTAGAAGAAGCTTTACCCTATTTAGATGTGGTTCAAATTGGAGCACGTAATATGCAAAACTTCTCGTTATTAAAGGCAGTTGGGCAAATCGATAAACCTGTGCTATTAAAACGAGGCTTAAGTGCAACGATTGAAGAGTTCATTAATGCTGCTGAATATATTACAATGCATGGAAATCCAAATGTTATGTTATGTGAACGTGGAATTCGTACTTACGAAAAAGCAACTCGTAATACATTAGATATTTCTGCAGTTCCAATTTTAAAACAAGAAACACATTTACCAGTATTTGTTGATATTACTCATTCAACAGGGCGTAAGGATATTTTATTACCGATTGCCAAAGCGGCACTTGCGGTAGGAGCAGATGGAATCATGGCAGAGGTTCATCCGAATCCATGCGTTGCTTTATCGGATGCTGCGCAACAAATGAGTTTGGAAGAATTTGATGATTTTTATAAAAATCTTTCAAAATAGAATATGAAAACCCATTCCTGCCTATAATAGAATAAGTTTTCAAAAAGCAAACGGTTTATTTATGAAAATTTTCATTATATTATTGCGAAATAGTTTTATTTTCGCTAAAATTGTCTATGTATCGAAATATAAAGGGCATGTTAACGCTTGCAAACGAAAAGTGTGTAAGGTAAAATGATAAATAGGTACAGGAAAAATTTACATTTAGGAGTGATGTTATGTCAAAAGTAACGATTTACGATGTGGCACGTGTTGCGGATGTTTCACTAGCAACAGTATCTCGCGTTTTAAATAACCCAGAAAAAGTAAAGCCAAAAACTCGTGAACGTGTTTTAGCTGCAATCAATGAATTAGGATACCGTCCAAATGCGATTGCACGTGGACTTGCAAGTCGTCGTTCAACAAACGTTGGATTAATTGTTCCAACATGTTCTCGTGCATCAGTATCAGAAATGATTGATGGAGTGGCTGATATCGCAGATAAATATCGTTATTCAGTGTTCTTAAATGTAACACATAATGAATTAGATATTGCAGCAAATGTTTGGCAGAACATGATTGCTTCTCAAGTAGACGGTGTTTTAATGATGGCCGATCGTTTAAGTGATGAGGAAATTACACGTTTAGCAAATGATACAGTGCCAACGGTTTTATTATCAGTTAAAGATTTAGATGAGCGTATCCCAGCCGTTTTAATTAATTATGAATTAGCGGCTTATGAAGCAACTAAAAAATTAATTGAGAATGGAAATAAAGATATTGCCTTTATTACGTCAAGTTCATATTATGCAATGAATGATTTAAAAGAACAAGGATATCGTCGTGCCTTAGCTGAAGCGGGACTTGAACCACGTATCTTAGGTTTATACAATAAATTTGAAAACTCATTAGAGTCATTCAAAGAATTCTTTGCCAATAACCAAGCACCTGATGCAGCCTTAGCTGTTCGTGACTCTGTTGCTGTTATGTTTATGAATGCAGCCATTGAACATGGAATTAGTGTGCCAGATGAGTTAGAAATTATCGGATTCCAAAATACAAAATATGCAATTATGTCACGTCCTCAATTAAGTACAATCAATATCCCAACATACGATATTGGGGCAGTTGCGATGCGTTTATTAACGAAGTTAATGAAAGAGGAAGAAGTAACAGAAACACAAATCACGTTACCTCACTCATTTGTATGGCGTAATACAACAAAATAAGGTTGACAATGCTCGACTGCTTTTGTTATAATCCAGTCAAAAGATAAATAATAATGCAATGAAAAGATCACAGTAGAAATCATTGAAATGCAGTATCAGAGACTTAGTGGACGGTGAGAACTAAGGCAATAATGAAATCGAATTACAATCTTGGAGCATGTTCAAATGAACCGGAAACAATCCGTTATCAAATCAAGTGGTTAAATCAAAACCTTTTTGATCTAACAAGTTGGGTGGTACCGCGACTATAATCGTCCCTTCATTCTACAATACGTAGAGTGGAGGGATTTTTAGTTGGACTAGTAATCTTCGATTACTTAGTCCAACTTATCCTGAGTGTTTGGAATATCTTGCGAAGATTAGATATTCCCACGAAGGGCTGTTAGTTGTCCTCAGCTAGTCGCGTTAGCGACTTAGCTGAACTATACACCGCCTCGGGCGTGTGTTATCCGTATATTCTAGGCGAGGTGTAGCTGAGCCCTACTACTAGGAATGAATCATTTTTAGGATAAGAGCTTAGTGCAACTTGTCCTGAGGGTTTTCGATCCATTTATTTGATTGCTTGAAGCATTGTAAGGCTGCTGATTAAGTTATATCTTTCAAAATATTGTTGAAGAGGTGAATGAAATGAAAAATGAATTCTTAAAAGACCTACAATGGCGTGGGTTAATTAATGATTGTACGGATTTTGATGCTTTAGATGAGTTAGTTGAGAAAGGGAATATCACGTTATACTGTGGTTTTGACCCAACAGCAGATAGTTTACATATTGGACATTTATTAATGATTTTAATTTTAAAACGATTCCAATTAGCAGGGCATAAACCATTAGCTCTTGTAGGAGGAGCAACAGGATTAATCGGGGATCCATCAGGTCGTTCGGTTGAACGTCCAGATAGTAATTTAGAAACAGTTGAAAAATGGTCTAACAGTATTAAAGGACAATTATCTCAATTCTTAGATTTCAATGAGACTGAAGCAAATGGTGCTGAAATCGTAAATAATTATGATTGGACTTCAAATGTTAATATGCTTGATTTCTTACGTGATGTTGGGAAATACTTTAATGTTAACTATATTTTAGCGAAAGACCTTGTATGTTCACGTTTAGATAAAGGGATGACATTCACTGAATTCTCTTATACGATTTTACAAGGAATGGATTTCAAACATTTATATGAAACCAAAAAATGTGTGTTACAAATTGGTGGATCGGATCAATGGGGGAATATTACCTCTGGACTTGAGTTAATTCGTAAACAATTAGGACATGAAGAAAAAGCAGTTGGATTAACAATGCCATTAGTAACAAAAGCGGATGGAACAAAGTTCGGAAAAACAGCAGGTGGAGCTGTTTGGTTAGATCGTAAGAAAACATCTCCATATGAGTTATACCAATTCTTAATCAACACAGCTGACGAAGATGTTGTCAAATTCTTAAAATACTTCACATTCTTAACAAAAGAAGAAATTGAAGCAGTAGAAGCAGAATTTAAAGAAGCACCACATTTACGTCATGGACAAAAAGTATTAGCACGTGAAGTGGTAACTTTAGTTCATGGTGTTGAAGCTTACGAACAAGCCTTAAAAATTACAGAAGCCTTATTCAGTGGAAACCTTGCAGGATTAACTGCTGAAGAAATCGAAGTTGGATTCAAAGATGTTCCATCAGTTGAATTAGCTGAAGATCTTAACTTAGTGGATGCCTTAGTGTTTGCTAAAGCGGCTAGCTCAAAACGTGAATCACGTGAATTCATCAATAATAATTCAATCTTAATTAACGGAGAAAAAGTTAATAATTTAGAATTTATTGTATCAAAAGAAAATGCAATTGGTGGTAAGTTTACAGTCATCCGCCGTGGTAAGAAGAAATATTTCTTAATTAAACACGTTTAGTCAAAAAAAAGAAATCGTGAGAAAAGTTTAATTTTTTCACGATTTCTTTTTTTATGAATTAACTTACCTTTGATTGTTGAAAGGCTTTAGGAGAAATTCCGCATTGTTTTTTGAAGAGACGACTAAATTGACCCACATCTTGAATTCCAACAAGTAAGGCAACCTCGCCTACTTTATAGTTCATTCGTAAATAGAGCTTGGCGAGATTAATCTTACGAGTATTAATATATTCTTTTGGCGTTTTGTGGACATATTTATTGAAGAGATAATGTAAATTTCGATGGGACATATAAGAAGCATTAGCTAAATCTTGAATGGTAATGGGTTTATTTAAATTACTTTCGATAAACATGAGCAATTGATTAAATTCACTTGGATAGCGATTCGCATCGAGAGGATGGCTATTTTGACTGGAACATAATAAAGATAAACCCTCGAAGGCCATTGTTTTCATCATATTGTAAATGCCATAATTATTTAGCGTATTAGGCCCGATGTGGTTCATTAAAAAATCGATATAAGAAAACATGTGATCACAATGATGAACAACTATTTCATGCTGCTGAGTAAAAGAATGAAGAATTTTTTCTTCAATAGAGGGAAAATGAGTAGGTGAAATAGCATGAATGTAATCAAGGGTAATCACAAAAAAGATTAAATAAAGCTCAGATGAATAAGTTCCATTAATGGAAGCTTTGAGCCTAATCTCATGTTCAATAAGAGGGTTACAGATAAAAATATCGCCTTTATTTAAATTATAAAGTTTGTCACCATGAAGATATTCTCCTGTTCCTTCAATCACAAAACAAAGTTCGTAGTAATCGTGACGGTGTACCTTATTAGTTGGAGAGATCTGATCAAATTTACATAGACTATCTGGTTTAATGGTTATCACAAAGCGACCGAATTTTTCCTGAATTAAAATATCTGATACTAAATTAAAGATATAAAATTTATCAATTCCCATAATAGCTCCTTGCACAATAGGTCAAATTTTTATTCGTTCTGGATTATTTGATATTTACCATAGTTTATTATAATAAGATTATATTCGAGATAGCGCTTAATGAAAAGAGAGAGTGTTAGAGGGATTTATAATATTAAAAAAATGTATCTATCAAAGAGGCTAAGGAGCGAACTGATATGTCAAAAATAAAATTAACGAAAAAATGGGAAGTTTTATTAATTCATCATACACACACTGATATTGGATATACGCAAAGTCAAGAAGTGATTGAGTTTTATCATGTGAACTTTATTAAACAAGTCATTGAGATTTTAGAGGGATTAAGAGTTCAGGGAAAAGAGAAAGATTTTAAATGGGTATGTGAGGCCTTTTGGGGTGTTGAAACTTTTTTAAGAAGAGTTGATGAATCATGGAGAAAGCGTTTTGAAACATGTGTGAAAAATGGTGGAATTGAACTGACGGGAAGCTATTTAAATATGACAGAATTAATTGATGACCAGGTATTAAAGAATCAAATCAAAAAATCTGTTGATTATGGAAAGAGCATTGAAAAAGAGGTTAGATGTGCCATGACAGCCGATATTAACGGTTATTCTTGGGGATTTGTTGATGCACTAGCTGAGAATGGAATTGAAAATTTATTATCCTGTGTTCATACTCATCATGGAATGTATCCTTTATTTAGGAAGTTAATGCCTTTTTATTGGGAGTCCGAAAAGGGGAATAAAGTGTTAGTCTGGAATGGGGAGCATTATCACTTTGGGAATGAGTTTGGGATTGTAAAAACAGCAACAGGATCATATGTTCATAAGGATGAACTTCGAGATTCTTTTACGCAAGATAAATTAAAAGAATATGGGCATAAACGTATGTATCGATACCTTAAATCATTAGAGGATCAAGCTTATGAATATAACTTTGTTCCGATTACCGTTCATGGACTCCCAACGGATAATAGTTCAGCTAATCTTGAGGTATTGGAATTTGTACAGTGGTGGAATGAGAATTTTTCGCATGAAGTTATAATTAAGATGTCGACGCTTGAGGAATTATTTGATCGTGTCAGGGCGAGTGAGGTTGAAATCCAAACGTATAGAGGGGATTGGCCAGATTGGTGGGCGTTTGGTGTAGGAAGTACACCAAACGCGGTAAAAGTCTATAAAGAAGCACAACGTTTATTACAAATGACAAAGATGATAGATGAAAATCTGTGTGACAACAAGTTAGTTAATGAATGTGAAGAAATGTTAATGTTGTATGCGGAACATACATGGGGACATTCTGCTTCGATTACAAATCCTTGGAATTCACTGGTTAACCTAATGGATTACAAAAAATCATCGTATGCTGCACGTGCGCATGAATTAGCGATTAGAAATTATTTAAATGTTCTGGAGGCAAGAGGGATGACGAGTTTAAAACCAAATCGAGAGCCAAAGTTTAAAGTGATAAATCCTCATTCGCGAACAGTCACCGAGTGTGTAAAATTATTTTTAGATTACTGGGAAACTTCAAATTTGATTAATGTCGTCGTTGATGATTTAGGAAATGAATATGCCACTCAAATTGAACGTCAGCCAAGAGGAGAGGCAATCCATTTTATTGCCACATTAGAAGCGAATGAAGAACGAACCTTTTGGGTGGAAAGACGAGAGCATCCAGTGCATTATATCAAAATTAAGAATGAATCAGCCTGTGTCCAAGGGTATGATGATATATTTTTATACGAGGATAAAAGAGCTGTTATTAAGTATGATCAGACCTATGAGAATGGGCATGTAAGAATTTCGTGGAACAAACAACATGGAATTATAAGTTGGTATGATAAAGTAAATCAGGTGGAATTGCTAGATCCCTCATCTGAAACAGGTGCATTTATGCCTATTTATGAATGTTCAAAAGCTTACTCTCAAACGACATCGGATCAATATAGCGTGCGTTCAAGACTCGGGCGGAATATGCGTGGAGCAAATCATGAGGTATATTATGCACACATTAAACAGATTACGATCAATGAAATAGGAGAGATTTATGGAAAGATTCAACTGGATTTAGAATTAGAGGGAACAACACTCGCAAAGGTCGAGCTTAAAATTTATCATGATATTTGTAAAGTTGAGGTTCAAGTTATTCTAAACAAGATGAGTGTTTGGGATCCTGAAAGTCTCTACGTTGCGCTACCTTTTGCTTATAATCAGCAAAAAATGGACTTATTTGCAGAGAAAACAGGATGTACTGTTCAATTGAAGAAAGATCAATTATTGGGAACAAATTGTGATTATTACTTGGTTCAAGAAGGGGTTGGATTAAAAAAAGGCAGTTATGGAATGAGCATCGCCATGCCGGACACCCCATTAATTTATACGTCCCCCTTAAGATATGAAAATGCAAAAAAATTATATCATCCTAAGTATACGAAGGCGACTGACTATGAACTTTACTCATGGCCGATGAATAATCTTTGGGAAACAAATTTCAAAGTATCATTAGCTGGATTTATTGAATTGAACTATGCGGTGAGCTGGTCAAATCAGATTGAAAGTAAGCAAGATTTAACAAGAAGAAATCATGAAATGAATATGGGATTCCTCAATTATCGAATCGACTAAAATATATAAGTAGCGTTAAGTTTTTCATAGCGTAAAAATCTTTAACGAATCACCCTAACAGTGGAGGATTTCTCTCTTTGAGAGGTTAGGTTCTCCCTATAAAGGGTCGTCATACCGACTCAAATCCATCTATCGTGAAAGATTCATTAGAAAGAATCCGTTTGATTAAACGGATTTTTTTATGTGATGATTTCGTTTAGTGTCAGAAGAAAAAAATAAATACAGCCACCATTGCCGTTAAGACTAGTATCAATTGAGAAAGAAAAGGACAATAAAAACTTTTTTATCTGTCAGTAGGTTCATAATAAGATAACAAAAAAAGACACCATGAGGTGCCTTAAAAAATTTTATAGTAAAATCCCGATTAAAACAACGGCGATCATAATTTGGGCAATTCCGATTAATAAACAGTAAATCCCGCTTTTGACGCCTGCTTTCATTAAATCTTTGAATTTAACACTC
Source organism: Turicibacter sp. (assembly GCF_017941855.1). NCBI lineage: Bacteria > Bacillati > Bacillota > Erysipelotrichia > Erysipelotrichales > Turicibacteraceae > Turicibacter > Turicibacter sp. The sequence continues at coordinate 52,170 of NZ_JAGAVR010000053.1, forward strand.
ATTCCGATTCCGGCCAATGCAAAGATTTCTAAATAGTTACTAATTTGTTTAAATCCATGTGATATATTTTCATTAATGATTCCAACACTGAATAAGAAACACATGATAAAGAATCCAATGACATACCATGGAATTTTAATTTTTGCTTTTGGTTGTTGATGATGTAATTCTGCTTCATGGTTTTCTTCATCTTTTTTCAGTTTAGCAAATGATAAAATAACAAATACTAAGAAAATAATTCGGACAATTTTAAAGATGGTCGCGTATTGTAACACATCATGGTTAACCATTGAACCACTTCCAACAACTTGGCCAACTGATTGCAAGGTTCCTCCGATTAAAGCTGATGATTTAATGGTTTCATTTCCATAAAGAATAGAGGTTAAAAAGGGTAAAATCATCATTAAGATGGTTCCAGTTAAGTTAACTAATGTAATCGTAATAGATTTATCCACGTCGTTTGCCTTTATAACAGGTGCGGTCGCTCCAATAGCTGAAGATCCGCAGACAGCGTTACCTGCTGCCATTAATAAGCGGAAATCTTCTGAGAATCCAAGTTTTTTTCCAACAAGGATACAAAAAATAATGGTTAAAATCATTTGTAGTACGATGAAACTAACACCTGAAACACCTAATTGTAAAATAACCTTATAGCTTAAAGTTCCGCCTAATAAAACAATAGAGTAAGAAAGTAAGTTAGATTCTGAAAAACGAACCCCTTTATAGAAGCTTTTATGTGTTAAAACTGTATTCCCAAGTAATAGGCCGAGTAAAATCGCAATCGTCGCACCTCCGAGTGCTGGAACAAAGGTTCCAACGTATTTGGAAATTAACCCGATTATAATGCAGACAATAAGACCAGGTAATAGCTCTTTAACGTTTACAAACTTTTGTTGCATAAAGTTTCGAGTTTTCATTTAAAACGCTCCTTCATCTAAGTTCTACGTTATTAGTATATAACAGGTCTTATTATAAGTAAAATTAATTGTTATAATGCTAACAATAAGTAAAAATAATAATAGAGGTGTCAAATATGATTGATGAATTAAGATCATTTATTCAGGTAGTCGAAAATCAGAACTTTACAAAGGCGGCAAAGAAGTTAAACCTATCACAACCGGCAGTTAGTTTGCATATTTTAGGACTTGAAAAACAACTTGATACCAAACTTATTTTGCGATCTAATAAAGAAAAAAACTTTTTATTAACATCAGATGGGGAAATTTTATTTAAACGTGCAAAAGAAATTGTTCATCAGTATGATGATATGATTAATGAAATTAAATCACACGCAATGGAAGTTAAAGGAACCCTAAAAATTGGAGCTAGTTTGACGATTGGAGAGTATCTGCTACCTTCTATTCTTGGAGAGTTATCTAAGTTATATCCTGCCCTCAGTTTTGAAGTTACCATTGAAAATAGTCAGTCTATTTTAAATAAAGTGAATCAATTAGAGCTTGAGATTGGGTTAGTTGAAACTGAGATAGAAAGTGATCAATTGAATCGAGTCCCATTTTATCGGGATGTGCTACAAGTAGCCTACACGAGTAGTTTAGTTCCTCCAAACAATCCAGAACACTATCATCAGTTTTTTAATGAGCAAGTATGGTTATTACGAGAGTCAGGATCAGGGACGAGAGAGAGAACTGATTTCTTTTTAGAGAATTATGGAATTACACCGTATCGTCGAATTATTCTGGGGAGTAACTATATTATTAAAGAAACGCTCAGACAGCAACCCTCAGTTACCTTTACTTCAACGTTAATGAAGAAACAAAAGTTTGAGGGAATTGAGTATTTAGAAGATGAGGGATATCAATTATCACGATTATTTTATTACGTGACAAAAGATGGCGTTGTTTTGAGTAAACGCGTTCAAATTTTTATGGCTTTATTACAGGAATTATATGAGCCAGTAAAATAAAAAAAAGACTTCGGAAAATCCGAAGTCTTTTTTAATGAGCCATTAAAGATTAACGGCTGTAGAACTCTACGATTAAGTTTTCGTGGATGTCAGCGAATACTTCTGAACGTTCTGGTAAACGTACATAAGTTCCTGTCATTGTAGCTTCATCGAAAGTTACGAAGTCTGGACGGTGGATAGTAGCCTCTAAAGACGCTTTAACTACAGCTAAGTTAGCTGATTTTTCACGTAAAGAGATTGTTTGTCCTGGTTTTACTGAGTAAGAAGGAATATCAACGCGTTTTCCATCTACAGTAATGTGTCCGTGGTTTACTAATTGACGAGCTTGACGACGAGTCGCAGCTAATCCTAAACGATAAACTAAGTTATCTAAACGAGATTCTAACATGTATAAGAAGTTCTCACCATGTTTACCTGCTAATTTACCAGCTTTATCGTATGTACGACGGAATTGACGCTCAGTCATTCCATAAGCATGACGTAATTTTTGTTTCTCTTGTAATTGTAATCCGTATTCAGAGATTTTTTTACGAGATTGTCCGTGTTGCCCAGGTGCATAAGGGCGTTTTTGTAATTCTTTTCCGTTTTCTAAGATAGAGTATCCTAAACGACGAGAAATTTTCCAGCTTGGTCCAGTATAACGAGCCATGCTAATACCTCCTTTAATTTGTAAGAAATTTGATTTTGCATATCAAAAAAGGAGAAAATTTATCTTTACCTATAAGATAGATTAAAATCTCATATCCTCGCCTTTGCAGCCAAAAGGTTATACGATATGCCATCAGCCAAGCCAAGCTTTACTGAGGTTTAATCTAAACGTTATAGTCTGATAAACAGCTGCCTTTAATATACGCACTCAAGTATAATATCAACTTTCATTTGTATTGTCAACAAAAAATCCCTATCTCATACATTTACCATTTAATCTCTACAAAAAAAGGTTTAAATAAGTGATTCAACCAAAATTTGAACGAATTTTTCTAAGTAATGTTGATCGGTTTTTGAAAATCGATTCAAAAGCGGACTATCAATATCAAGGACCCCCATTAATTCGTTATCTTTAATAATCGGAACGACAATTTCAGAGTTGGTTGCACTATCACAAGCAATATGGCCAACAAATTCATGAACATTTTGAACTAATGCAGTTTGCTTTGTTGTTGCAACATAACCACAAACTCCCTTATCAAATGGAATACGAATGCAGGCTGGTAGTCCTTGAAAGGGTCCTAGTACGAGTTGGTTGTTTTTTACGAGATAGAATCCGACCCAGTTAATTTCCTCTAAAAATACATTTAGTAAGGCAGATGCATTAGAGAGGTTTGCAATTAAATCCGATTCTCCTGCAATTAAAGCTTTTAATTGTGCTAAAACGAGTTCGTAATTTTCTTCTAAAGTTCCAGTGTAAGCTTCTTTTTGAAACATCTTAAATTCCCCCTGAGATTTAATCTATAAGTTGGAGAAAATTATAACAAAAAATATAAGAAAAACATAGAAAGAATAGGATTTTTTGATTAAATTATGATATTATTGTAAGATAAAAAATAATTATTAATAATCGTGATGGAGGATACTATGGGAGATTTTAAGTTAATACTCTTGATTGTAATGGTCATTGTTCTCGTGACTGTATTATTATATTCAATCATTATTGTCTCAAAGAAGAAACAGTATTATACGAAAATCGATGAGCTTGATTATTTCAAACATGAGATATCTAATAAGACGGTACCGTTTGAGTTAGCAAAGTTACGCAGTACAAAAAAGAGTGAACGCATTGTAAAAATGGTGCAACAATGGGAACAACGTTGGGGGAAATTAGAAGCACAATTTATTACTGTCACGGAACAAATTATTTATGCGGAAGAGTTGGTGTCACAACGTAGCTTTTCCGAGGTTGATGAATTATTAGAGGAGACGCATCAACAATTAGAGGGGCTCAATCAAGAGGTTGAGGGTTTATTAAATGAAATTAAAGAGTTAAAAAAATCAGAAGAACGTAGTCGTTCAAACGTCTTAGGGTTAAAAGAACACTTTGAACAGTTAAAGATTCAATATGAGGGGGAAATTGATCAATTTACTGAATTTAAAGAAGAAATTAAACAGTTATTTAAAGACATTGAAAGTTTATTTTTTAAATTTAATGAATGTATGGAAGATTGTAATTATGATGTAGCAGATGAAACCATTGCGACGATTAAAATAGAGATGGAAAAAGTAACGATTATTTTTGATCGTGTACCGATTTATTTAACGAGTATTAAAACTGAGATTCGACCTTTATTAAAAGATGTTTTAAAAAGCTATGAAAACTTAACACAGTCAGGTGTCTATTTAAAACATTTAGAAATTGAAGAAACAATATCGATTTATAAAGAACAGTTATCACAAATGACGGATTTAATTAAACAGTTTGAATTTGAGCAAATCGAAACACGCTTGATGGAAATGAGTCAAGATGCGAAACAAATGATTACATTCATGAAAAAGGAATTAGAGATTCAAGATTCTTTAACGGCTGGATTAAAAGAAGTTAAAGAGTCCATTTCAAAAATGAATAAACAGGCCGATCATTTAAGTCAACGTTATGATAATATCAAATCAAATTATACATTACCTGAAGAAGATGAAGATAACTTTAATTTCATTTTAAATGAGGTTAAAATTATCACGAATAAATATGAATTTTTAGAAAAAAATGCGCAACAAAAACAAACGGCCAATTCAATTCTTTGTCGTGAGTTAGATGAGATTTTAAATCAAATGGATGAGATTGAACAACAGTTAAACATATTTGAACATGAAATTGAAAACTTATATGCGGGGGAAAAAGAGGCTCGTCAACGTGCGCTTAAGTTATTAAAAGCCTTTAATGATTTAAAAGGATACTATCAACAAGTGAAGTTACCAGTTAAGAATGACGAGATAAAACAAATGATGGGCTCAGCGAATCAAATGATGATGTCATTATTTGAGACGATTGGGCAAATGCCAATTAATATTACGGCGATTGAGGAGCAATTAAAAACCGCTGAGGATATGATTCAAATGCTCAGTTTTAAAGTTGAAAAAGAGGTTCAGCAATTAAAATTAGCAGAGCGTTTAATGGTTTATGGACATCGTTATATTGGCCGTGAAGGCATGTACGTGGTCGATTTAACGATTGCAGAAGATCAATTCAGACAAGGAAATTATGAAACAGTGATTCATAACATGAAAGATTTAATTAAAACATTAGAAGGTTCAGCGTTTGATTTTACATTTGATCAGTTTAAACAAGAATTAGATTGTTATTTATTATAGAAAGTAAATGGGGAGACTATCTATACAAGGAGGATAACTTTGATAGATAGTCTTTTTTATTTGAAACGATTGAAGTAGTGAAATGGAAATAATTCAGTCTAAGTGGGAGATAATAACGATAAAGAGAGATTTTTTCCGTAAGACAACATATGTTAGTAGTGGAGGAAATTAATTTTTTTCTCGCAAAGCTCCTTATTTCCTCATATTTTATAATGTAAACAAATCATAGAATGACCATTTTATTTATCATAGACGTTTACGAAAATCGTCATTTGTGATTCTATCATAAATGTGGTATAATGTCGAAACGTGAAATACACTAATTTATAGTGAGATTAGTAGTAAGAATGGACGTTTAAAATGGGCGTGAGATGTTTATGTCGGAAGGAGAATGACCATGATTTATTTAGATAATAGCGCGACCACTTCAGTTGATCCAGAAGTGTTGACAGCTTTTACAAAAGTTAATCAGAACTTCTGGGGAAACCCAAGCTCACTTCATGCCTTTGGAGCTCGTGCTGAACAACTATTAATTCAAGCAGAAAAACAAACCTTATCTTTATTGAATGCTAAGCAACATAAAGTGATTTTTACATCTGGTGCAACAGAAAGTAATAATTTAGCCATTCGTGGTGTCTGTCATGCCTATAAAAATCGTGGTTGTCATATCATTACAACCCCAGTGGAGCATGCCTCAGTTTATGAAACAGCCGAAGACCTGGAACAAGAAGGTTTTCGCGTAACTTTCATTGATGTAAAAAAATCTAAAACAGAAATTTTAAAACAAATTGAAGAAGCAATTTGTGAAGATACGATTTTAATTTCTTGTATGCATGTTAACAATGAAATGGGAATGATTTTCCCAATTTATGAAATTGGACAATTAATTAAAAAATATCCAAAAATAAAATTTCATGTTGATGCTGTTCAAAGTGTAGGGAAAATTCCTGTTGATATGGATAAAATGAATATTGATTTATTATCATTATCTGCTCATAAGTTTCATGGCTTAAAAGGGTGTGGAGCTCTCGTAATGAATCAATATTTAAAACTTGTTCCTGAAATTACAGGTGGTCATCAAATGTATGGCCTTCGTTCAGGAACGATTAATGTAGCAGGGGCAGTAGCTTTAGCCAAAGCTTTGCGATTAGCGATTGAACCTTTAAATGCAAATTATAATCATGTTAAATCATTATATGACTATACAGTAAAAGAATTAAAAGCGATGGACGGAGTAACGGTAAATGACTGCTATCCTGAATTAACACCATACATTATTAATTTTGCTGTTGAGAATATTAAAGGGGAAACATTAGTTCATGCTTTAGAGGAACATGATGTTTATATCTCTGCTAAATCAGCTTGTTCGTCAAAGTCTGCTCAAGCATCAAGAATTTTACTAGCACTTGGAGTTAGTGAAGAGGTGGCTTTAGATAGCGTACGATTAAGCTTTGCTAATACGTCAACACTTGAAGAAGCGACACAATTCATAAATGCACTAAAACTTGTCGTTGTACAAATGAGGAAGGAAATGATGAAATGATTTATGACCGTATATTAGTTCGCTATGGTGAATTATCAATTAAAGGAAAGAATCGTAAGTATTTTAAAAATGCCTTACACCGTATTATCCGTCGTAAATGTCGTTCGTTAGAAAACATTACGTATGAAATCACACGTGATCGTTTCTATATTATTTTAAATGGAACGGCGCCAGAATTAGTGACAGAGCAATTAGATAAAGTATTTGGATTACAGTCATATAGCTTATGTGCTCGTTGTGAAAATGATATTGATGCTATGAAAGCATTAGCTTTAGAGATTATTAAAGAAATGCCACAAGTTCCTACAACATTTAAAGTCGAAACAAAGCGCGCTCAAAAACAATTTCCAATGACTTCAGGTGAAATTTCACGTGGAGTGGGAGCTCACTTATTAATTAATACTGAACATTTATCGGTAGATGTTCATCATCCAGATGTGACAGTATTTGTTGAGGTTCGTCGTGAAGGAACATTCATCATGGCAGAACATATTAAAGGATTAGGTGGATTCCCTGTTGGAATTAGTGGGAAAGGTCTTTTAATGATTTCTGGTGGAATTGATAGCCCAGTAGCGGGATATTTAATGCAAAAACGTGGAGTTGAAATTGAAGCGATTCACTTTGCATCACCACCGTATACATCAGTTCGATCAAAACAAAAAGTATTAGACTTAATGGAGAAAAATGCACATTATGCGCCAGTAGATGAAATTAACGTACACGTTGTTCCGTTTACTGAATTACAAACAGCTATTTATGAAAACATTCCAAATAGCTATACCATGACAGTTATGCGTCGTATGATGTATCGTATTGCTGAAGGAATCGCTAAAAAACGTGAAATTTTAGTTTTAGCAAATGGAGAAAGCTTAGGACAAGTTGCTTCACAAACTTTAGCAAGTATGTATGCCATCAATGCGGTTACGAATATGCCAATTATTCGTCCAGTTGCGACACTTGATAAAAATGAAATTATTGAGATTGCGAAACACATCGATACTTATGATATTTCAATTCGTCCATATGAGGACTGCTGTACGGTCTTTGTTCCGGAACATCCTGCAACAAACCCTTCATTAGAAAAATGTATTGAGTTTGAACAAAACTTTGATTTCGAATCATTAGTGCAAAAATGTATTGATGAAACAGAAATTATCACAGTACGTGCCGGAGAAATGATTGAGTTAGAAGATAATGCCGTTTGTGCATTAAATGATTTATTCTAAAAAAAAAGCTAAAAGAAGAAATTCTTTTAGCTTTTTTTATTTTCAGTTAATAAAGATCAGACTTTAAATGGTTTTTTAGACTAATTTTTCAATAATATTCCATAAAAACAGTTACAAAAAGCGTTTTTTGACCTAAAAATTACTATTTTGTGAAATAATAAACGCTTTCATTACGTTTTCATTAGACAAATAATTCACAATGTAATATAATTACAACTGTAAGTAAGTGAATGTATTCACAATCTTGAGGAGGAGTCGGAATGACTAATAAAATTACAAATGTAGATGAATTAATGTCAACTCTTGAAACAGTACGCGCAGCACAAAGAGAATTTGCTAAATTTACGCAAGAGCAAGTAGATGAATTATTCTATAAAGCAGCAATGGCAATCAATAATTTACGTATTCCGTTAGCTCAAATGGCAGTTGAAGAAACTGGAATGGGATTAGTTGAAGATAAAGTGATTAAAAACCACTATGCTTCTGAATATATTTACAATAAATATCGTGATGAAAAAACTTGTGGAGTTTTATCTGAAGATTTATCATTCGGTATCCAAAAAGTTGCAGAACCTGTAGGAGTAATTGGGGCGGTTATTCCAACAACAAACCCAACATCAACTGCATGTTTCAAATGTTTAATGGCTATTAAAACTCGTAATGCAATCGTTATCTCTGCGCATCCACGTGCTAAAAACTGTACAAACTATACAGCAAAAGTAATTCGTGAAACAATCGAAGCAGCTGGAGCACCAAAAGGATTAATTGCATGGATTGACGAACCAAGTATCGAGTTAACAAATACAGTTATGAAAGAAGTAGATTTAATTTTAGCAACAGGTGGGCCAGGAATGGTTAAATCAGCTTATTCTTCAGGAACACCAGCAATCGGGGTAGGGGCAGGAAATACACCAGTTATTTTCCACAAAACATGTAATGTTCCAATGGCAGTTAACTCATTATTATTATCAAAAACATTTGATTATGGAGTAATCTGTGCGTCAGAACAATCAATCATCGTTGATGAATCAATTTATGAAAATGTTAAAGCTGAACTTAAAAAACGTGGAGCTTTATTATTAAATAAAAAACAATTAGATGCTGTTCGTGAAACAATCATTGTTAACGGAGCATTAAATGCTAAAATTGTAGGAAAACCTGCATGGAAAATCGCTGAATTAGCAGGATTTGAAGTCCCTAAAGATACTAAAGTATTAGTAGGTGAAGTAACGGATACTTCATTAGAAGAGCCATTCGCTCATGAAAAATTATCAGTTGTATTAGCAATGTACAAATCAACTAACCATGAACAGGCAGTTGAAATGGCCTATACATTAGTAGAACACAGTGGATTAGGACATACATCAGCCATTTATGCAGATGAGTTACGTGCAGAAGCTGACATTCAAGCAATGGCATCTCGTATGCGTACAACAACATTCTTAATCAACCAACCAACTGCACACGGAGGAATTGGAGATTTATTCAACTTCGCTTTAGCACCATCATTAACATTAGGTTGCGGGTCTTGGGGAAATAACTCAGTATCAGAAAACGTTGGACCTAAACACTTAATTAATATTAAAACAATTGCTAAAAGGAGAGAGAATATGCTTTGGTTCAAAGTGCCTGCAAAAGTTTACTATAAATTTGGATGCTTACCAATCGCATTAGAAGATTTAAAATTTGATGGTAAAAAACGTGCATTCATCGTAACAGATAAAGTATTATTCGATTTAGGATATACAAAACATGTAACAGATGAATTAGATAAATACGGAATTCAATATACAATTTGTACAGATGTACATCCAGATCCATTATTATCAGATGCTAAAAAAGGTGCTCAAGCCATGGCTGAATTCAAACCTGATACAATCATTGCATTAGGTGGAGGATCTGCAATGGATGCAGCTAAAATCATGTGGGTATTATATGAACACCCAGAAACAAACTTCCAAGACTTAGCAATGCGTTTCATGGACGTTCGTAAACGTATCTTCCGCTTCCCTCAAATGGGTAAAAAAGCTAGCTTAGTATGTATCGCAACTTCAGCTGGTACAGGTTCTGAGGTAACGCCATTCGCTGTTATCACTGATGATGAAACAGGAGTAAAATACCCATTAGCTGACTACGAATTAACACCAACAATGGCGATTGTTGACCCAGTGTTAATGTTATCAATGCCAAAAGGATTATGTGCTGCTTCAGGTATCGACGTTTTAACTCATGCCTTAGAATCATTAGTAGCAACAGTAGCAACTGAATACACAATTCCATTATCATTAGAATCAGCTAAATTAGTATTCGATTACTTACCAGAATCTTACCATGGTGGGGCAGAAGCTAAAGTAGCGAAAGAGAAAATGGCTAATGCATCATGTATGGCAGGTATGGCATTCTCTAATGCAATGTTAGGATTATGTCACTCAATGGCTCATAAATTAGGATCAGCATTCCATATTCCTCATGGTATTGCAAATGCTTTATTAATCAACGAAGTTATTAAATACAATGCAACAGATGCACCATTCAAACAAGGAACATTCCCTCAATACGAAACTCCTCAAGCCATCGAACGTTATGCAAAAGCTGCTGAGTACTGTGGATTAACAGGACGTACAAATGAAGAGAAAATTCAAGCATTATTAAATAAAATCAATGAATTAAAAGCTGAAATCAATATTCCAATGAGTATCTCTGAATGTGGCGTATCAGAAGCTGATTTCTTAGCAGCAGTAGATAAATTAGCAGTAGATGCATTTGATGATCAATGTACAGGGGCTAACCCACGCTACCCATTAATCGAAGATATCAAACAATTATATTTAAATGCTTTCTACGGTGAAGCAAAATAATTAAAGTATTAATAAAAAAACTCCCTCACGCACACGAGGGAGTTTTTTATGATCTTAAAAATAGTCCTTTACTAAAACAGAAATAAGGACTAAATTAAAATTTTAGAATAGAAAAAGTTTTCTTCGCATAAAAAAATCCCTTAAAAGATAAA